>NZ_JBJPHU010000071.1:0-34794 GCF_052939515.1 Phormidesmis sp. 146-33 | reverse complement strand
TCGCTTGCCTTCATCATCTCACAGATTTTATGGTTTTCGGATAGGCCCTAAGTGCAGAACAATCAATGCAGAACGATAGATTTTTCTCCTCCGTCCTCCGTCCTCCCTCATCCCTCATTTTTTCCCCGCTCTAACAGAACATGAAGGCTTATTTCCAAACCAACCAAAGCATCGCGCAAGTCTTGAGCCGCTCGCTGGGGGTTTGTCGGTTCTAAAGTAGCCGGGTCACAAGGACGAATCATCAACACGCGCTGTACCAGGGCTAGAAACGACTGTGGTGCTTCCCATAAAGGGAGTAGGCCGGCAGCAAGATGGGGACTCAACAACACTTGAGCTTGAGACGGTGCCGCAGCAGATAAATATTGACTGAGATTAAACGATCGCTGTTGTCCGATCGCGTCGATCAAACTGGCTTTAACGATCGCGGTTTGTAGTTGAGGATGAAGGTGAATCTGTACGGTTTCCCAGACCTCCATTGGCCAGGCTTGGGGAAGCTGAAACAACTCAGATTGACCCTGCCCACACCAAAAATCGAGCAGACGATGCACCGGAGCAATTAGCTCAAAGAGTTGAAGACGGTCTTCGATCGACAATTCTGGCAGACTCAATTCCCACACCTTTGGCAACGCTTGAGGCTCTTGAAAGACACTCATCAAGTCCCAATCGCGCTGATTGACCATACAGATAAATTCTAGATTGGCGCTCCGCAGCGCTGCAAACAGTTCAGGAATGGTGTAGCCCTTGTCTCCTTGAAATAGATAGTTCATCAACACATACTCTTGCGGGCTGTCGATCGCCTGCTGAGGGTTCCAGGTTTGCCGTTTGAGGGGGGCTTCTTCCTTAATCGCCTTCATTGTTTCAAGGACAACCCCAATCTCGATTTCTCCCGGATTGCGCTGCATCAAACCCATCGCCGTAAATAACTGCTGCGCCCGAAAGAAGTTTTGTCGTTGATAGAGACTGTGCAAATTGCCCCGCAGAATGCCTTTTGGTTTGAGCGCGGTTTTTAGCGTCCGCAAAGTTTGGACGAGATCAGGCATCAAATACAGCACTTCGTCACAGTTAATATAGTCAAACTTCATGCCTAGCTGAGAAACCTCGTTGAGGGGCAGCGTATAAAACTGAATCTCGGTAAAGCCATGAAATCGTAATCGTTCGCGGGCTAGTTCGACTGATTGTTGAGAGAGATCGATGCCGATGATCGTTGCGCCAGGGTTGGCTTCTGCTAGAAGTAGCGTGTTGTAGCCCGTCCCACAGCCGACATCTAGAATGGCGATTTCCTGGGGGTCAATGCGTTTTTGATGATACAGATAGAATGGCGTAACAAAATTATGGATATAGAGCGCATTGGCATCTTGTTTGGGAGATTTCTCGATCGGCGTTCTCGGATAAGGTGAGCTATCAAACTGCTGCCGAATCTTCTCAAACAGGTCAGAATTTTGCGGATTCACAGAGTCGTCTCCTTTAGTGTGAATTTGAGCCAGTAGCCTCGATCGACTCTACGCTATCATCGTCTCACTGCCAGGAGATCACAAATAAACCCCCCGAATAAACCCCTCTAGTCGGCTACTAGCTGGCAAATCTCCCCTAAATTCCCTTAAAAAGGGAGGGAACCGGACGTAAAGCCAGTTTTGGGCATTGAGAGACATTGAGGCAATTCACACCACCACTTCACGGTGCATTCTAGAACTCGACAATTCTAGAACTCGACAATTTTAGAACTCACCAATTCTAGAACAAGGTTACTGTACGATTTAGGGTCGATCGTGCGAGTAGATCACCGGACAAGTCGAGTCACCATTTCTCATAAGGCGGCTCATAGCCCTGGTGGATTGGGTCTGTATTACTCTGAAGTACAACCCGTACCAGTAAAAGAACGCAACTGTAGATTAATCACGATCGGGACAAAAATGTGACTACCTGAACCACTCACGATCGATTTGACCCCCAATAAAACCGCCCAATCAAATCACTAGAATAGAAACTAACTTAATTGAATTAGACTGCACCATTTTCGCACACAGGACATACAATCAAACCATTAACCTCATAGGAAACAAAAATGTCAGCCAGTGTTCTAACCGATGACTTTAGACAACTCCTCGAACAACAACGCGAGCGTTTGACGACTGAGCGCGATGCTATCGTGCAATCCGCGATCGAACAGGCGACGACAGCCATCGATCGCAGCCTAGATCATATCAATGCTTTGTTAGGGGGAGCGGCTGTGGCTTCTCCTAATAATAGCGCCAGCAATGGAAGCAGTCAGGCTAGTGTGGTTGAGTCTCTCGTTGAAGAGGCTACATCAGAACCAGAAGAAGCACCTACCCAAAAGAGAGTCCCCCGTAAGACAGCGGCTAACACCCAAAAAGCAGGCAAAGCCCCGTCCTCCTCTGCAAAAACCAAATCAAACATCAAGGTCAAGTCTGTTGAGCCAAAAGGCAAAGCCAAGTCTTCCTCTGACAAACCCTTTGAAGCTCCCAAACTCAAACGCGAGTTCAAAGATTTGACCCCTGCCAAAGCAATGGAGCAGGTGCTGATCGCTTCCCCTGATCAGGTTTTTACGACCGATGAAATGATTCAGTTGCTCTTTGGATCGTTAGATGAGTCGGTGTTGCCAAGAACGCGCCAGAGTGTTGCGCTGATGTTTTCTCACGGGCTACGAAGACAGGATTACATCAAAGTCCAAGAAAATCCTGCCCAGTACAAGCTCAACCCTGAGCGAGGAGCACAGTCCAAGTAATGATCTTCCTGATCAGGGGCAGTAGCATCAGTGATGTGAATGGATACTCACGATCGAGATTGAGTATTCTGCGAAATTAAATAAACTACCCATCTCGCGATCGTGGGTCATGGGTCAGATATTTTTTGTCGCCTCAAACTGATGCACAGGTCTTTAGGTCACAATTCAGGATGCGAATTAAATAAAGCCTGATTGATCCGTTGGATGTGTTACCTAACAACACTTTTCTCACGAGAAATTTCAGGCCATTTAATTCATAGCTCTGATCTGTCAAAATCTCTGAAATCAACGGAGAGGGGGGGATTCGAACCCCCGTTGAGTTGCCCCAAAACGCATTTCGAGTGCGTCGCATTCAACCGCTCTGCCACCTCTCCAAGGAGCGTTAGCGTCCTATCCAATCATACTACAAGGGTGAAGCGTCGGTTTCACGAATTCCTAAAGTCTGCTCAAATCGTTTGCCCGTCCAGCGAATGGCTCCATCCTGGCGGGTTTGGTAGACTCGCGTCTGGTGAGTTTGGAGCCGATCGACCGTTTCTTGATCCACCTGGTGGGAATATGCGATCGCTACTTTGGGATGCAATTTCTCTACCCAATCGGACTCGATCGCCTGACCCGACCACCACAACACCGAGTGACGTTGTAAACCGTCAGAAGCAACCTGCTGATTTTTGAGCGAATCTTTGAGCCACAGCCACTGCTGATCGCCAACTTGTAGCTGAAGGATGTCAGGATTGCGGCTGATGGGCTGTACAGAGGTCGATTGAAGGTTTATGCGCTGTCCCACGGACAAAGGCAGGTAGCGTCCTTTTTGAGCAGCGATCGCGTCGGTCAGTTGAGAATTGGGTGCGGTCTGGTAAAAAGATCTGACGGGCATCTGGTCGAGTAGGGTTGTCCAACCGCTGTTTGATCGACGAGTTGAGGGGGTTGAGATGGCCCAGTCGATCGCATTGATGCCTTCTTTTTGCAAAAAAGGTAAGAGCGTCGATCGCACCGTGGCTTCGTCTCCACTACTGACTAAGGCAACTTTGCCTCGATCTTGGATCACCAGAATAGGATCTTGAGACGTTGCTAACACGGTTGCCTGAAATAAGGTTGCTTTTGCATAAGAGGCGGGAACAAACACGAGCGCGATCGCAGCCAATTCAATTACCCACAGGTGTCGCTGAAATTGGGGACGCAGCCAGGGCAAGCCAATCAGACTATAGAGAACTATCAGAGAAAAGGCTGAAATCGTACCAACGGCGATCGCATTCCCAGGAAGTTGGCAGAAAAAATCGACGATGGTCAGCAGCCAAAAAGTTGGATAGTGTAATAACCAGGCGGAAACAGTGCCCGCGATCGGAGATGCCAGCGCGAGTAGAGCACTAATCATTCCACCAATACTAATGATTGAGATCAGAGGCGTGACGATAATATTGGCAAGAATGCTGTAGGGAGAAACCACGCCAAACACATAGAGTAGCAGCGGCAACGTCCAGATGTAGGCAGCGATCGGAATCGCGATCAACGTGGCGATCATTGTCGGCAACCAGTCCAGTCGTTTGACCAGGGGTGAAACCGTGATTTGTAAGCCCATCGTCGCTAGAAAGCTGAGTTGAAACCCCAGATCCCAGATCCAGATGGGGTTAGCTAATACCAAAATCATGGCGGCGAATAACAGTCCGCTGAGTGGTTTGACTCGACGTTTTGTTGCAAGTCCGATTAATAAACCACCGCCCATGATCACGGCCCTAAGAACGGCAGGCTGTAATCCTGTTAATCCCAAAAAGATCAGGAGTGCAAATGCACCACACCCGACTTGAATGCGCTCTGAGAATCGTTTGGTCAGCTCCAAAACGACCCCTAAGATGAGAGAAACCTGAAACCCAGAAGCGGCAAGGGCGTGACACAATCCAATACGAATAAATTGATCTTTGACATCAAACGGCAAATCAACCACTCGACCACCCAACACCATCGCACTGACCAGTTGACCTTCTGGACTACCGAGCCAAGCGATCTGCGATCGTAAAATCTTCTGCCGAATCACCCACCAGCCCCAGGGATTGCCAGCCTTGACCACTTCCAGCGATTGCCCTTTGAGTCCTGCAAAACAGCCTGACTGCGCCAAGTACGCCTCAAAGTCAAAGCCACCGGGATTCGTCGCAGGTTTTGGCTTGTAAAGGGAGCCTGTGAGGGCGATCGTTTGTCCGGGGTGTAGTCCCGTTGCTTGAAGTAGGGGCACCGTTGCGTAGAGATTTCCTCGGAAGCGATCGGGCGCAATTTTTGAATTGGCACCATCGACGCGATTCACGTCTAGCCAAAGTTGAGCGTTGCCGCTTCGAGTCAGGCGGGGCGTTTCGGTAATGATTCCTGATGCGGTGACGGTTTGTTTTTCTGCGATTGTTGGCACCAGGCGACTAATATCAAACGCCCCCGGTTGAGGAAGTCGAATTTGAAAATAAAGGCTGGCAACCAACCCGACAAGGCCTGCTGCAATCCAAATTGTGGGACTGAGTTTACCCTTCCAGAATCGAGGTAGGGCGATCGCCGCGATTCCGCCCAAAATCAGCACTCCTACGCCACCCCAAGGAACAGCCGTCGCCAGCAATCCTAGAATGTAGGCCAAACTTAGAATAATGGGCGCTGCATTTTTAGGCATAGTCAGGCGCTTGGTTGGGTAAAGAACCCCTTCAGAGTGCCCAATTGTGAAACGCGCTTAAGCGACCCGTTTAAGAATTTGACTAACTGTGAGCATTGAGAAAGATTGAGAGGTAACGACGCTCAACATAATGTAACTCCACAACGTTGTAAAAATTCATCGTTCTACACCTTGAGAAGCACCCTGATGGGTAATAGCGATCGCTAGAGTAGAAAGTCATTCTTGTGGTGAAGAGTTTCCTAATTCTTCAAGTACATCAAGTTCTTTGGTTACTGATTCAGAACTTAAGAACCGACCTGTTTTGGGATACCCTTCTTGACTCGGTGAAAGACATACTGAGGGTCAGTTAATGGAATATGCAGAACTCCATCCTCTAATCACTGTCTCTACTTCACCTAGCTAAGACGGGCGATCGACCAATTAAATAGTCCGTTGTTGAATTTGATAGCACTATTACTGTCAGGAGACTTCTCATGACTATGCAAAGTCAAGCAATGTTTGAATCACCTGCTTCCTATGAAGCAAACCCTTACTCAAATCCTGAGTTTGAAAACGAGTGGGAACAGCAGGAAACGAACCCCTACACCAATTCTGAGTTTGAATGGGAACAGCAGGAAGCGAATCCTTACTCCAATTCTGAGTTTGAAAATGAGTGGGAACAGCACGAAGCCGCGAATCACAGTCAAGGCTACGCCAACCCAGAGTTTGAGGACGAATGGGAACAGCAGGAAACGAACCACTATCATCAAGGTTACGCAAACCCAGAATATGAGCAAGAAGGCGAATACTTCTTCAAAAAAATCGGTCGCTTTCTTAAAAAGAATGTGTTGCCGCTTGCAAAAAGATTTGCGCCCAGTGTGGTGCGATCGCTGACCAGTCTGATTCCTGGAGTTGGGGCGATCGCGGCTCCTCTAGCGGGCAAACTCACCAGCGCCATGCTGCGAGAAGGCGAAATGGAAGCATCCCAAATGGAAGCCGAATTTTTTGGCAACAACGAGTTTGAAGCCGAAATTGGCACGAGCGAAGTCGCTTACGAAGCAGCGCTAACGGAATTTATGGCGGCTCAAGCAGCGGAAGCAACCACCGAAGCCGAAGCTGAATCCATGATTGCGGCCACTCTACCGATTACGATTTCGATCATGGGCGGTAAGCGGGCCCTGCGTCCCGTGGTTGCCACAATGGCACAAGCCAGCGCTCGGCGTTCTCGCCTGTTGAACCAACAAGGAACGGCGGGGAAACAAATTCTTCGAGCCGTGCCCGCAATGGATCGAACGGCGATCGCAACGCTCAAATCGGCGGCTCGTGCAGGTCAACCCATCAACAGTGCCACAGCCCTAAAAGCAATGGCGGCGGCCACTCAGCAAGTGATGACCAATCCCCAAAAGCTGCAAAAAGCGATCACTCAAAATCTGGCGGTGCGTCAAAAAACAGCGCCCTCCAGCGCCCGCAATCCGATGAATCCGCGTCGAGCAGCCAGCGCCAGTTGCCCAACCTGTGCAGGTCGCTAATCACCCGTAGGAGAAAGGACGATGATTTCAGCCGCTTCCCCGCAGCCGAGTTTGACGACTCAGCCTGCAAAATCAAGCTCGATCGGCGAACAACGCTTACTCGACAACTGGCTCAACATTCAATCGCTCAATCTAGTCCGCCATGCCAAGTCACTGCGGCCCTTTGCCAAAGACGAATTTGGGACGGGCCCCATTGCTCCTAGCGAAGCCCACATCGAAGCCGTCAATCGCTTTGTCGATCGCTTTCGGGTGCAGTTGATTGAGAAAACGCGCTGGGTAGAAGCGGCAGCAAGTGCGGCTCGTCGAGACCCTACGGGCGATCGCTTTCGAGTGCTGCTAGAACGCAAAGAGACCGTGAGTAATCAGGTGCTCTACCTTGAAGGCATTTGGGACTTCTACTTTGATTTATTTGTGCAGCGGCTGTCTTCGTTTGGGGAGCGGTTGAGAGCCATCGATCGCATTGCCATCAACTGTTACGAAAAAGTCTATGTGGGGCTAGGTACGGCGCAACCCATGCCCAGTTTGTTGCCCTTTAGCTATGCCAACAGTGGCTTTAGTCCGGCGACCTTTCGACGGGGGGTTCCTTTACAAAAGCTGCGCTACAATTCCAACCTGTTTCCCTTGATTATGCTGCCGCAGCACCGATTAGACAATGTGTGGGCGCTCTCCAGCGTTTTGCATGAAGTGTCTCACAATTTACAAGCAGATTTGGGGCTATGGGAAGTCATTCCAGTCCGACTGTTTCAACGTCTGACGACAGAAGGACGATTTTCTCCAGAGGTGGCGCAGGTGTGGGCGCGGTGGCACAAAGAAACGATGGCCGATATGTTTGCGCTGATGTTGGGGGGAACGGCTGCGGTTGAGTCGCTCATGGATGTGGTGGGGCGATCGCCTGCCAGTACGTTGCAGTTTAGTGCTGAGGCGGTTCATCCTACGCCCTATTTGCGCGTGTTGATCAATCTAATTTTGCTACGGCGATTGGGCTTCGATCGACTAGCCTCCGATCTGGCCCGCGTCTGGCAGCGCCTCTATCCCCGGATTACACCCGATCAGATTCCGCCCTTTTTCATGAAAACCTTCTACCCGGCTGCGGAAATGGTTGTGGATACGCTGGTATTTCAGCCCTATGCTCAGTTTGGCAACAAGTCGATGGCGCAGGTGATTGACTTTACGCCCGCGCAACTGGATCTAATCGAACAGGCCGGACGACGGTTGGCAGCAGGCAGCGATCCAGGAGCCATTCCCGTCCGGCTGATGGTAAGTGCGGCTCGGTTCGCGATAGATCAGCAACTTGCCACCCCCCAAGCCATTACAGACAACTTTTACCGCATGTTAGGACGGCGCTAGATTTTCCAACAACAGATCTAGAACCTCCTCCCTCCTCCTTCCTCCTCTCTCCTCCCTCCTCCCTAGATCACACGAGGTAGTCACGATGACATTTCCCTATCTAGTCACGGCTGGTCAGACCAGTCCTTTTACGGCTGAACAATTACAGCAACTTCGACAAACTTTCATTGATCAATTTCTGTTTGCTCAACCCACCCTTACCGACAATCCGGTAGCCGAACAACTGTCACAGATTACTCGGATTTTGAGTCATTCTGCTGGCAACGAAACCACAGTTTATGACAATGGTTCTGCGCGATCGACGGCCTCCAGTGCCGCCAACGGTCTATCGCAGCAAGTCGAGCGGGCCCTGACGCAGGTGTTAGGACGCGCCCCCGGTCGTGGCTCAGATGGATTCATCAGCGCGTTGAACAGTGCCTTTCCGACTGCCAAGAATGGTCAGGTGATGATGACTCCAGCCCGCAGTCTAGTCTCGCTCTACAACCCCAATGAGCTAAACGGCATGACGGGTCAGCTTTCGGTCGCGCAAGCCAATTTATATCGTCAAGGCAGCATTATTGGGCAGGATGCGCTGAAAGTGCTGGAAGGATTAACGTCTTTTGATCCGACGGCGGATGTGGATGCGGTTGAGGCCCTGCGATCGCTCATCCAGTCTCAAATTCGCACGCTAGTCGATGAGTTTGGTCGCTTAGACGAACCGCGCAAACAGCGAGTAGAAACTTACCTCAATACGCTGAGTGTCAAAAGTCCTGTAGGCAGTGAGAGTGGGGGCAATCGGCTAATCGGCGGCTCTCTACTTAAGTTTGGTGAAAAAGCCCGCTTGATCAATCGCAATGGTCAAGTCGAGGCGGTGCTGCCTGTGACACTGGGGGACGAAACTCAGATTGCTGGATTTGAACTGTTGATTAATTACGTGGATACCTTGAGACGAATCTGGGTTGAGTATGACATTACGACCTCGATCGAGACTCAAGTCACCGGACGATACAGCGAACGACTCTCCCGCGCCAGCATTATGCTCCCGGTGATCAGTGATAGTAATGCGAGTTTGATGTCTGCAATGGATTCAGTCGGCTTTACCGAAAGCGAACGGCGATCGGATGCGGCCCTGTTTGACACGTTAGAATCCCCCGGTTCTGTAACGATCAGCAGCGGCAACAACGGCACGAATTTGACCATCACCGCTAACTTTGCCTTACCCAACATTACGGTCAATGACTTTGATGAATGGGTCGATCGCTTTACAACCCTCGAAGCGCCTTCTCTGTTGTCTACATCGGGACAGTTTGGCTTAGATTTTGTCACTGATCAAGCAGACACGCTGTTCTGGACGATC
This sequence comes from Phormidesmis sp. 146-33, assembly GCF_052939515.1. Taxonomy (NCBI): domain Bacteria; kingdom Bacillati; phylum Cyanobacteriota; class Cyanophyceae; order Leptolyngbyales; family Leptolyngbyaceae; genus Phormidesmis; species Phormidesmis sp. 146-33. The sequence goes on along the minus strand of NZ_JBJPHU010000071.1, from coordinate 25,219 downwards.
GCCTCTGTGCTTTATGCCATCACGCCTGATGTAAACAACTTATCGAATGGTGGTGTCTTCAACAAGCGCAATCAAACCAAGCTGCTGGGCAGAGTCTTGTCCTTTGAGCGCGTACAGCAAACCTTGAGTGAGCTTGTGTTTCAACTCGATACGCTGGCAGATCTGGGCGTGGGTAGCGTGTCGTCTGCGTCACCCATCACACCGACCAGACCCATTGGCTAAATCTATTGACTAACTTTGAGAGGAAGCGAATCATGAAAGCACGCGACTACGATCGCCGCAATGACCAGGTGGCAGCCCTGCTGCAAAATACGATCGAGCAACTCGGCCCCGAACTGGTCGCCAATCCGCAGCTAGCAGAAGTGCTAAATCGGATGGTGGATGACCAACTACAAAAATATGAGGAATCACAATCAGGCAAAGCTTCTCCAGCCGATGGCGGACTAGCGGATCTCATTGGTTTGGGCAAAGACAGCACAACCGACCTGGGAGAAGCTCAAATTTCTAGCGGCGTAATCGACTATGACGACACGGTGAGAAGCGAGCGCATTCTAGCCAGTGCCGACCTCTATTACATCTATATGCACGAACGGTTAGGCGTTTTCCGCGTCATCGACAAACTACAAGAACTGTTTCGAGCCGGAACTTTGCGAATTTCGAGCGGTGAAGGGGCTTATGGTCTCTACCGATTCGACAAGCACAACATTCTGCGCTACCACAAACAAGAACGGATGCGGGCTTATCGGCGCGTCTTTGGCTACACGACGACAAATCCTGGCCCTGGTGCGCGTCCAAATCCTCAGTTTCACGGATTGTTTACACACTTTATTGGCGAAGCGGCGAAATATTGGCGCGATAAGCGAGTCAGTGAAGTCATTCGCGAACGGGCAACTGATCCGACTTTTGGGTCGATCGCGATCGTTCGGCGAGCCGGATTGGATCTGCGAAACAACCTGAAAAATTCTTCCTACGGCTACATCAATGTGCTGCGGGTGGAGACCAGTCAGGCGCTGGCGGAATGCTTTAAAGTGCTGGAATCGCCCGATGTGCGCGCTCAGTTTGGGGCAGACAACGCCTGGGAACTGATCGAACTCGTCCTCTGGCAATATTTCCAGGAATCTGTTCACGCCAGCACGATGAACCGCATGGCCGTCGCGGGACGAGAAGTGATTCGTTGGTTAGCAGAGCCGTTTGTACTTCAGAAGAACCGCACCGAGTTTGAAGCCTTGCTACTGCGGATTGCAGAGTACACCGAGGAATGGATTTCTAGTGAAGAAGGAATGCGGATGAGCCGTCCTACACCGCCGCCGCGTCAAGTCTATGCACCCGGAGCGCCTCCTAATGGAATGCGTCACAATCCAGCGATGGGGCGATCGAATGGCAGGATGCCCGCTCCGCGAATTGTGGGGTAGCCTCAGACAGCCAAACTCAAACGGTCAAGTTCAACAATCGAAGATTGAGCCTCAGAGCATGGGTATTTGAGGTTCGATCGACGACATTCCAGTTCAGAACTCCATCTTTTAAGTTGAGAACTGGATAATTCGTGTTCGGAACTGCAACTTTCAAGATCAGAACTCAAAAATTTGACATCAGAACTGCATGATTTGAGCGTTGATCGACGACATTCAAGTTCAGAAGCGGAGTCTTTGACCTCTAACCTGCATCGTTTAAGTTCAGAACTCCATCTTTTAAGTTGAGAACTGGATAATTCACGTTCAGAACTGCAACTTTCGAGATCAAAACTCAACAATTCGTGTTCAGAACTCAAAAATTCGTGTTCAGAACTGCATGATTCGCGTCCAACTTTTGCCGAGTCGTGAGAACTGGAGAACGATCGCACCCTCATTCCTCATAAGTCAATCTATGGTTTCTGACCGTTTTTAGTTCTCTCATACCCAATCAATTTGTTAATGCTACAGATCCTTCGCCCCCTAAATCCCCCAGTCTGGGGGACTTTGAGAATCCGATACTTTTTTGGCTTAAAGTCTCCCACTTGGGGGGAATTTAGGTTGCTCTCCAAGATCTGTAGCACTCAAAGATCAATTTGGTATCTACACCTCACGCCTCCACAATAAAATTTCTTTGAATAACCAAGGCTCTGACCATGAACCAGCAACAATGGCTGTTTGAAGTGCCCTTTAATCTAGAAAGCGCTTCTCACTACAACGGACTCAACAGAAACTTTGAGCAACTCACCGAATGGGAAGCCTTACCCGTCGGCCTTCGCTCACCTCGATTTCGCAACAACGCACGCCTCCAAGCTGCCGCCAACAACAAGCCCCCGATGCGGCCAGGAGAACGAGGACAGGCGGTACAAATTCTTCAACAAGCTCTGATTGATTTGAAGTTTCCCATGCCCATTTCAACTCGACGACGGGGCACCCCTGACGGCATCTATGGAGCGGAAACAACTGCTACGGTTCGCAAATTTCAACAGAGATACGGACTAAAACCAGATGGCATTGTCGGCAAAAACACCCTGAGTCGGCTCGATCGATTGTTTACAACTCGGACTACCGAACCCAGATGCGGAGTGCCTTCAGCCGCGCTAGAAATGCCAGCCTATGAAGCCGAATTGTTTGAGTCCACATCCAAAAAGGCAACCCCAAAAGCCAGCCTCTGTCTCTATCAACAAGGCAACAAGTCCAGTGGATTTTTCTCCAATCAGGCGGGCCGTTGGGCAAAGCGAATTAGCGCGATCGCCAACCCAACTGCAACCAATGCTTGTGGGACGATCGGCGCAACTCCCTACCGCACAGGCGAAGACATCATTAGAGCCATCAATGAAACCTTTCGCTGCCTCAATCAACGCCTCAAAGAAGTTCACATTTTCAGCCACTCCTATCCCGAAGGAATCATTGGCGATGGAGACTGTGTAGGACTGTATCGAGACTCAGCCCGCAGCACTTGTGCAACCATCCAATCAGGAGGCCGCAGTGTTTCTCAGATTCCAACCGCAGTCTTAGCGCAAGATGTTGTATTTGTTCTGCATGGCTGCAACACTGCCGTTAACTGTGGTCAAGATTCAGTCAATTTTGCCCGTGATCTCTTTAACCATCTCGCTGCTCAATTAGACAATCCCAGAGTGTTTGGGCATCCGGTCAGCGTCTGTGCGGGTCAACAGTGCCGTTGGTGTGAATACTCAAACAAGCATCCCAAAGGTCGGCGACTTGCCACCATTCCGTCTATCTATAGCGGTAATGGATTCTGCGGTAAGATTTGTTAGAGGAATAGGTGTCGTAAGCGTTGCGTATTTATTGGCAACTCATCACTCACGCTTTCTACGATCGCTCCTTCCACAGTCAACTTGACTTAGAGGCGTTGCTGAATCAGGGGATGAATTGCCCCAAAGCGGCGGGAAACCCAAGGTTCAAAGTCCCCCATTTTTGGGGGATTTAGGGGGCGAAAAGATGGACACTTCCCACAGATTCATCCCTCCAATCAGCAACGCCAGAATTGGGGGCGATCGCTCACCCACGCTATGATGACAATGACTGGCAGCAGAAGGACTTTTAACGATGTACGTCCTCGTCTCACCCGAAAAAATTCAACTTCCCGCAGGGACGGTCTTGCGGCTTCCGGCAACGTGGCAAGACTACCAAAAACTTTGCCAGCAGCGCGGTGATGGAGCGATTCCTCGCATCAAGTATCACAATGGAGAAGTCTCGCTAATGTCGCCCTTGCCCATCCACGGTCGAGATGCCAATCTTGTTGCTGATGTTGTGAAAGTTCTGCTGGATGACGACGATCGCGAATACGATGCCTTTACTCCCGTCACAATGACCTTACCAGAAGAGAGCGGGATTGAGCCAGACTACTGTTTCTACATCGACAATTGGCAAGCCGTGTCAGGCAAAAAGCGCATTGACTGGCAAACCGATCCGCCTCCCGATTTGGTAATCGAAATTGATGTGACTAGCTACTCTGAGATCAACGATTATTTGCCCTACCGAGTTCCAGAAGTCTGGCTATTCAAGCAGCAAAAACTGTTGACTTATCAGTTGCAGAACTCAACCTATCAACTGCAAACCCAGAGCCGCTATTTCCCAAACATCGACCTCGAAAGCACGATCGCCCGTTGTGTTCAGATTGCCTACGATCGCAACACCAGTGCCGCAATTCGAGATCTCAGACAACAGTTGAACCGCTAATGCTCAATTTGAGTTCTCACCCATTTGCGAAAAACTTTCACGAGTTCCAGGTAATCGATCGTTTCGGCTTGTTGTAAAAATACAGCGATGTCTGAAATTGGCAGATTTAGAAAAAATTGACTTTCCGGGGAGGTGATGTAGGTTCCGTTCTGTAGTTGTTTGACCACCAACGAATCTCCGTTATAAATCCAAACTTCTGCGACCCCTAAATCTGCATAAACCTGAAGACGATTTTTGGAACTGTTGGTAACATCAACTTCAATCACTAAGTCCGGTGCAGGATCTTCTTTAAGATCTAACCGTCGCTTACCACGAACCGCATTGATGTTACGAATGTAGAAACATTTATCAGGTTCGGCTCCACTCAGTTCAGGTCGTTTGAACGTAGTAGAACCAAGTGGATGAATTTTCACCTCTAACTCTTCAGCTAAGGTCTCGACAAAACGACCCAGAACTTCTTTACCAAGTTCGTGTTCTGGAGAGGGAGCCATAATTTCTAAATTGCCACGGTTATAGGTTAGTCGCAGACGACGATCGCTCAATTCCTCCAGTAGCGCCTCATAGGTCTGCCACCTGATCCCCGACAGGTGAACTATTTCAGCAGGTGTCGCAAACACTGTTGCAGTCATAGATTCGACTAAAAAACTGGTACTTTCACTTTACAGGATACAGCGTATGATTATCGATTGCCACTGTCATGCTGGAAAAGGCGACCTACTGACGGGCCCCTGGAGTACTGATGCCCCCGTGGAATCTTATCTGCGTCGTGCCAAAACCGCAGGCATCGATCGCACTGTCATCTTTGCCCCTTTTCATAGCGACTATGCGAAAGCCAACCGCAACACGGCTCAAATCATTGCTCAACATTCCAAGCGATACATTGGTTTTGCGATGGTGCATTGTGAACGAGACCGCGATCGCATTTACCCAATGGTGCATCAAGCCGTGACTCAATGGAACTTTCGCGGCATCAAAGTTCATCGCCATGACGCACCCGCGACTCGTGAAGTCTGCGAAGTGGCTCAAGCATTCAATCTACCACTGCTCTACGACCCTGCCAATGAGACAGATTTAGTGGATCTACTAGCCAGTCAATATCCCAAAGTCAACTTTATTATTCCTCACCTGGGTAGCTTTGGGGATGATTGGCGTGCCCATCTGCGCGTGATCGACCAGCTTGTCAGGTTTCCTAATGTCTATGCCGATACGTCTGGGGTGCGCCGATTTGACTATCTGGTGCAAGCGATCAAGCGGGCGGGCACTCACAAGATTTTGTTTGGGTCAGATGGGCCGTGGCTACATCCGGGTCTGGAGTTACAGAAGGTTCGTTTGTTAGGATTGCCCCCACAGCAACTAGACCAAATACTCGGCAAGAACTTATTAAAACTGATTCACGGAAGCATTCAAAGAACTAGCAATCCCGTGACAGAGCGCAATGGCTCAGAGACAGCTCATCATGTGCCTGCTCATTGATAAGAACTTGTAGCTCGAACAGTCATAAAGTCCGCCAGAATTGGCAGCTTGGGGGGCAGAAGAATTCAATTAACGAAGCGAAAGAGCTGGATTGAGTCCCTACAGGTTTAGTGTGTGGCTGGCATCGTGCAAACAGTAGAGTCAGGTTTATTCAGTTCTAATGACGGGTTGTTTCGTGATTGCCAGTTGTTCTAGTCGCGTTGCCGCCAGCATGGGGGCATCATACTGACGAATTGCCCGTTGAAAGTCCTTAGCGCGAGTCTGGTAGCGACGATCGGATAGTAGCTTTTTCACGGCAGCGCGAATCTGCTCAGGAGTCGGCTTTCCTGTTTTCAAATCAATTCCAACACCCGCCCACTCAATTCGCGCACACACTTCAGGCTTATCTTCTGATTGTCCCGCCGCCACTAAAGGCACCCCCGCCGCCAAAGCCATCTGCACACCGTTGTATCCGCCATTTGTAATCATCACATCGACATGGGGCAGTAGCTCAGAATGAGGAATAAACGACTCGATTCGAGCATTGGCAGGAATTGCATCAGGCGCAATACTCTCGATCGCTTTGCCAATTGTAGTCGCAACAATCAAGACTTCTTCCTGGGCAAGTCCCCGTAGGGTTGGCACGATTAACACGTCTGGATCGGTGGCAACGGTTCCTTGAGTCACATGAACAACAGGCTGGCTCCCTTTGAGATCATCCCACCAGGCAGGGGACGTAAACTCCGTTGCAATTGAAGAAAGTAGCGGCCCCACAAAATGGACTTGAGCAGGTAAATCTCGACGAGGATATTCAAACTCTGGAACTGTTCCAGCGATGTGCAAAAAAGGTGAGAGGGTGTCAAAGAAAGGGGTTGTGCTGTGAGGCAGCCCCAAGTCGGCACGAACTTGATTCGTGTATGCCGTCACTTCTCGAAACAGCAGCGCTTGAGCAAGCCAGTTTAATCCCCGATTGCGAAACTGCCCGAAGGGGGAGGCATCTGGTTTGAGTCCCAGACCAAACGGGGCTGTATCGCGACTGCTAAATGCCAGAGCGGAGATGCCAAATCCTGCCCACGGTGGCCCGCCTTGTTCGTGAATCCAGGCAGCGCCCAAAAAGCAAAAATCTGTCAGCAGCACATCTGCCGGAAAGTCCTGCAAAATAGCCGTCATGTCTTTTACCTGCCCCACGGCGGCATCAACAAAGAAGTGCTTCAGGTCAAACTTGAGTTGGGCGGCACCGCGTAGCGCATTGCGTTGGGTTGTCCAGTCCTGCGGGACGTTTTCTGGATAAGAATAATCAAGCCCAGAAGCGATCGGCGCAAACCGTGCTCCTGTAGACTCGACTTTCGCCTGAAATGCACTTCCTGTATACCAACAAACTTCGTGTCCTCGATTGACTAACTCACGCGCGATCGAGAGGGCCGGACTCACATGCCCCACCACAGGAATCGTTCCGATGAGAAACTTAGCCATTCCACTCACCTCACGTTGGTCAATATTCTATTATCTGCCAGAATGCCTGGTGATTAATGTTAGCTTCGCAAGTGCCTTCGGCTGGTCTACTGGAACCGAGACATTAGATTGACTCTGCTATTGCCACAGCCGTCACACTTTATATTCCCCACATTGGTATCGATGGCTTTTGCGAATGGTCTTCTCCTCCATCCAAAACTGACTCTTAAATGGTTGCTCAGAGCCTTCGCCTTCTCTCAATTTTGTGTGAACTTTGAGACTTCAAACATCGACTTTGGACGTGGCGACTCCTTGCGGGTAGCTCGAAGGGACGGATTCCTCGATGACTTCGGCAGGCTGACTGGACTTAGATCTTGCACCCGAAAAGTCGCGCAACAGCCCCATCAAGGCGGGTACAACGGTGGGCGTGAGAATGGTGGAGAAAGCAAGTCCGCCCGTTAAAACAATGCCCAATCCTTGATAGAGTTCTGAGCCTTGACCGGGTAAGATAGCGAGAGGCAACATTCCCAAGACGCTGGTTCCCGCAGACATAAAAATGGCGCGTAATCGATCTTGAGTTGCCTGATAGAGCGAGGTGTCGTAGTCAACTCCTTGTTCCTGAAGCTGTAGGGCCCGATCGACCAATAAAATCGCATTATTAACCACGACTCCCGTCAAGATCAGGAATCCCAACGCAGTAATCATATCTAACGCCGCAGACACACCGGGAATTCGATTCGCGATTACTAGACTCAACAGTGCGCCACTCATTCCCATCGGAATTGTTGCCATAATTACGACTGGGTAGAGAAATGACTTATACAACGCGACCAGTAATAGGTAGGTGATCAAAATCGACAACAAGAAAGCAGTCGCTAACTGAGAAACCGTTGTGGCTAGTTGGTCAGCCGTGCCAGCGAGTTCTAATCGAGCACCAGCAGGCAGATTGGCTCGTAAGGGCGCGAGTGCTTCCTCTTCGGCCCGTTGAACGATCGCCGCTAACGGAGCATCCGGATTGAGCGAAGCGGTGAGGGTAATCGATCGCTCCAAATCAACGTGATTGATCACATCGGCTCCGGTGGCTTCTCGCACTTCGGCAACGTCGCTGAGTTGTACTCGTCTTCCTCTCGCGTAGAGGGGCAATTGGCGTAACTGTTCGGGGGTTTGCACAAAGGTATTTTGTAGCTCGACCGAGACATCCAATTCTTCTTTGCCGTCGATAAAGTCTGATGCAAGACGACCGCCTAGAGCCGCTTCGACGACAGAACCCACCTCAGATTCAGAAAGCCCAACTTCGGCCAGCCGTTCTCGGTTGGGAATGACCTGAAGCTCTCCGGCACCCATGACAAAGTTCGATCGCACATTGCGAATGCCATTAAAGGCGCGAAGTTTGCCCGTGATTTCTTTCTCGACGTTGCTCAACTGGGTCAGGTCAGATCCGACAATATCTACCTCAAATTCCTTGCCGGGGTCGCGAAAGATTGAGGGTCGAACTGGCACCATAAACCGATATCCAGCGAAGTTGTTACTCGCAGCGCGAAACCGATTTACCATGTCGGCCAATCCCTGAGTCGTCGCAAATTCTGGCTTGAGAATCGCCGCGATCGCCCGCAATGCCCCAGGACGATCGACAAACATGACACGATCGACTTCCGGCTGCGCTCTAATAAAGGCTCGGACTGGCTCCGATTGGCGAATCGACTCTGCAATACTGGTTCCTGGTAAGGGTTCTGAGCGCCACTGAATCAGGTTGCGGTTGCCTTCGGGCAGATAGTCGGCAGGCGGCAGGAGAAAAAAGCTGGCAACCAACAGAGAGACGGGAATCGAAAGAACGAGCAGCCGACGGCCCATTCTGCCTCGCCCGATCGACCAGCGCACCGTCTTAGACAAAAAGGCTTCGAGCTTGCCCTGGAAGTGGCGAAACACCGCAGAACATTTGGCAATCGATCGCTCAAACCAATTGCCGCCGCGATATTCCCCACCTTCCATCATCTGCATGGCTTCCGATTCTTTGAGAAACAAGCCAGAGAGCATCGGAACTAAAGTAATCGCCGCCACTAGCGAGAAGATCGCTGAACAAGACAGCGTAATCGCCATGTCTGCATAGAGTTGTCCCGCTTCACCCGTCACCACTAGTAAGGGAATGAAGACGACCACGTTGGACAAAGTGGAACCGAGCATCGCGCCCCAGACTTCTTGCGTCCCGTCGATCGCCGCTCGAAACGCATTCTTGCCCTGCTGCATGTGAGTAAAGACGTTTTCGATCACGACGATCGAGTTATCCACGACCATGCCAACCGAAAAGGCCAATCCGGCCAGGCTAATAATATTCAGAGAGCGTCCCAACAGTGCCATGACTGTGAAGATCATGACCGACGAAATTGGAATGGTAATAGCAATGACGGCAACGGTTCGCATGGAACCCAAAAATAATACGAGAACGGCTGTTGCTAATAATGCACCTCCGATCAGGTTTTCTTGAACAAAGGTAATAGATTGGTTAATGTATTCGCTCTCATCATAGTTATAGACAAAGCGAATGCCTTCATTTTGACGATCGAACTGTTCCTGTAGGTCTGTAATCGCCGCTCTCACGCCTTTTGAGACTTCTGGGACGTTTGCGCCAATCTGCCGAATGATCCCGACCGCCACCGCAGGCTTATCTTTAAACAACAGCGCACTATCCTGAAGCTTGCGTCCCATTTGCACCTGTGCCACATCGCGAATGTAGACAATTCCACTCGGATCGCGTCTTAGTACAAATCCAGCAATCTGATCGATGTCCTGCGATCGACTCAGGGTGCGAACCCGATATTCCCGTCGTCCTAGTTCCAGGGGCCCGCCCCGGATGTCTCGATTGTTTTCTCGCAACACGCGCACTACATCCCCGATCGTCAGATTACGATCAGACAAGGCTTTGGGATCGATTTTGACTTCAACTTCGCGCAGCCGACCGCCCACTACAATGAATTGCCCTACGCCTTGAATCCGACGCAACCTCGGCAAGACGACTTCTTCGGCCAGGTCACGGTAGCGATCGGGATTTGGCTCAAACCCATCCCTGGTATCAAACGGAATCCACATCATCGGCGAACTGTTGCCGCCCACTAATTCCACATTCGATTCTTGCGCTTCGGGAGGGAGACTCTGCACCTGTTGCAGACGGTTGATGACATCCACTAAGCGATCGTTCACATTCGTGCCTTCTTGAAATTCCAATGTAATGGCACTTCGTCCCGCACGAGACGCACTGCTGATTTCTTTAACGCCTAGCACTTCTTCCATCTGTTCTTCGATCGGGCGCGTGATCAAATCTTCAACTTCAGACGGCCCGGCACCCGGATAAACAGTGTTGATGGTGATTTCGGGGCGATCGCCTCCAGGCTGCAATTCTAACGGTAGTCTCAGCAAAGAGAACACACCCAGCAACGCTAACAAGCAAAACAGCACAAAGGTTCCGTGTCGCCAGCGGACGGCGGTTTCAATCAATTTCATGACTTGTCTCCTACGACTTTGACTGGCATTCCTTCATTCAAACCGTCTCCACCGCGAATCACGATCGCTTGTCCTGATTTCAATTCGTTACTGTAAATCGCGACTTTCTCTCCCATGTCAGAAACCATTTCCACAGGAGTTGGCTTTGCTTTCCCATCAGCAATCGTAAACACAAGCCACTGATTTTGTCGGCGCGTTAACACATCGCGAGAAACGACGAAGTTCGATCGATTGGAAGGCAGGGTCAATGTGCCCGCGATCGCCATTCCAGGCAGCAGTCCTTTGGGCGGATTGGTCAACTGAACTCTCACTCTTTGTCGCCTCGAAGCACTGTCCGCAGAAGGCACCACGGCGGTAATTTTGGTTTGTCCTTTCCAGTTGGGTAAAGCGCGGGTGGTGAGAGCGATCGGCATTCCTGGCGAAACGCTGCCGCTCAAGTCTTCGGGCAATTCTAAAAACACGTCGAACTGATCACTCGAAACTAGCGTTACCACCTGACCTGAACTCTGCACCAGATCGCCTCGGCTGATGTGTCGAGTTTGTACAATTCCCGATTCGGCGGCGACAATTTGGGTGCGTTGTTGGGCGAGTTCTGCCTGATTTAAGCTTGCTTGAGCCGCTGCAACATTGGCTTTTTGAGCATCGATTTCTTCGCGAATCACGCCCGCTTTTGCTTCTGCTAGTTCCGCTTCTGCCTCAAGTCGTTCTCCCTTTGCTGCATCGACTGCGGATTTGGCTTCGACGAGTAGCCGTTGAGAAATGGCCCCTTCTCTGACGAGGCTGTTGGTTCTCTGTAAGTTGTCTTGGGCTTCTCGCTCTCGCGCTTTGGCTGCACTGACGGCCGCCTGTCGTTGAGCAATGATTTCGGGTCGTGTCCCGACTTCGAGCCGAGCTAAGTTACTGCGCTGTTGAGCCAGTTGGGCCCGTGCCTGAGAAATGCCTAACTGTTGGTCAGCGTCATCAAGAACCGCGATCGTCATCCCCGCTGTGACGCGATCGCCGGGCTGTACTCGAATTTCTTCAACAATGCCGCCTGTTTGAGCGCGAATCGTCGATTGTTGGCTGGCTTCGACCTGTCCCAATAGCTGCACACTCCGACTGGCAGTTCCCGCAGCAAGTTGAACGGTTTCGACGGCGCGAGGCGGTTGTTTTTGAGGTTGAGCCACCGCAGGTCGAGCAGTTCCCGCTGGACTAAACCATCGCCAGGCAACCAGTCCGCTAGTCGTCAGAGCAATCGCACACACGAACCAGATCCAGGGCTTGCGACGGTTGGGATCAGGGGATTCTGTCGTTTGCGTCGGAGTAATAGGCTGATCTTGAGCGTTGGAAGATTCCATGATTTGTGACCGATCGAGGGTTAGAGGACAAAGCAGACTTCAAACGTTGCAGTGAGCGATCGCACAGAACTCAAATAAACAAGCAATAGAACTGGGACAAAAAAGCTGCTAGAAAGATTAATTAAACATTAAGAATTCAAGCCGCTACAGAGATCCTACATGATTTATCAAATTGTTTGCATTGAAATCATTGCAGGAGCTGTAGCACCCTAATTTCTCTACGCCCCGTAGCCCAAGGCAACGTGGAATAATTGTCTCAGAAGAATCTGACAGGAATATGACAGGAATACTAAAAATTCCCCAACACATAGCCCACTACCGCAGGCAGCCATTCTGCAATGATCAGGGCACACAGACCACACTGAACGATCCCATCATCAAAGCCTGCTCCTCCAATGCTGAGAGGAGATCCTGCATTTTCAGGGCGGACATCCTTGAGATGAAGCAGATCAGCCCCGATCGTCGTTCCCAAAACTCCTCCCGCAAACGCCACAGAAGCGCGATCGACTCCCCCAGACACCAAAGCCATTGCTGACAGAGCAGCGATCGTTGTGATCAGCCAAAATCTTGGTCGTCGAGTCACAATGCCTTTTCCTGGAATGACCGTCACGAGAAAGTAGCTGATGGAGGTGACGATCGCAGTCACGATCAAAATAGTTAGTGATTGAACGCGATGAAATTGATAAAGTGCCAGGACGATCGGAATCAATCCCCCAGCTAAATTTATGCCAATGTAACCATAAGATTGAGATCGAGTTCTATCGGAAACTGAAGCCCAGCGTTTTAACAACCAGAGCGGCAGGAGTTCGATGCTTCTTTGTCCTAATGGATTATGCCTAGTCAAGATGAAAAGTGGCAAATTGATAAAGCACCCAAGAAAAGCTGTAATTACAAGCGGCAAACCCAGCCCAGACGCAAGGCCCAACCGAGTCATCAGAGTGGAATAGACAATAGGATAAACTTTGAAAATCAGAAAGATTGTGTAGCCAAAAGAGAGCAGCACAAATGGCAGGAACACTAGCAAGAGCAAAAGACAACCTTGACCAGATCTCGGTAAAATAACCCAGCCGGACTCTTCTCTAATCAAGTCAAAATTTAGAGCAAACCAATAGATTAGTTGATGCCTGATAGAACGCATGGCCAAGAGAAGTAGAGATGGTTAGACTCTTTATCAGTTGCCAGTGCTAACTTTATGCATTGGAGCGATCGCTAGTGTAGAAATGACACTCAAAGATCAAGTTGGTATAACTCATCAATCTCCGGGGGAAGTGCTTAATAACCGTTTGATGTCAGTTGTAGAAGATCACAAGCGATCGCCATCTTTGCGATCAGTGTTGAGTTTGATGAGCCATCAATCGAGTGTGGCGATAGATATTGATTTACATTAAAAAAGCGAACCGATCGATTCGGTTCGCTCAATAAGTTGAGGGGCTTGTTAGATTTAACGAAAAAGATTCGTCACATTAGAGGCTGAGGGCGAGTTGTAATTCAGGAGAGGCTCCTAATGAGGCAGGAAGGGGTAACGGTTCGCTAGAGACAGCGGGACAATAACGGGCATAAGAGCAGCGATCGCACTGTTTATTTGGGGTCGGCTCCCAGGTTTGGTCATGGCGCAATCGCACCGCCAAATGAGAAATGACCTGCTGTACCTGTTTTTTATGTTTGCGAGTCGCTCGATAGCGCACCATCTCACCTGTTCTCAAAAACAAGAGACTCAAGTATTTCAAGCTTTGCTGATAGGTTTGCTCTAACGCCAAATAATATAGACCAATTTGCAGATCCATCTCATCCGCGTCCGGCAGCTTAAATTCTCGGCTCGACTTGTAATCAATTAGTTCCAGTCCGTCTTTTAAGTAGTCGATGCGATCGTATCGTCCGGTGATGCAAAACTCTAGATTCTCGACTTGTAGATAAGCCTGAATTTTGCCCTCCACGGCCAACGGCTGTCGCAGCGACGACTCACCCGCCACAAACTTTTGATAGTAGCCCTCTAAAATATCTCGCCCTTCAACAATTTGCGTTGGACTTAAGCCCGCCGAATTCTCATCCCAACAGCGGTTTACCCAGCGCACATCTGGAATCGGCTCGTTGTAGTGCCAGTCGCGATGAAATTTTGCTAACGCTTGATGCAGTGCAGACCCTAGAGCCGCAGATCCAAAAAATTCATTAGAACTGAGCCGTCTCTCATAGCGCAGGTAGTAGGCGTAAGGACACCGACTGTAAGCTTGAAGTTTGGTTGCAGAAATTTGGTAACTCATAACCCGATCGTGGTAGGGGGGTTGAAAACGAAACGTTTAGACTTGTTCGAGCGGACGCTTAAACAGCGAATCGAGGTAGACACGGGCAGTCTGGCGATCGTTGGTCGTGCGGTTTTGCAACAAAAACAGAGACAGCGCCGCCGAAAATACCCGGTCTTGATCCCAGTCAGGACGTGCTTCTAAATAGCTTAAAAAAGACTGGTGCAGGGTTTCAGGAATCTCGACCAGAATGCTGACGTTGGTATCCATAGGAGGCCTCTTGAATTGAACGAATGGCGGGAACGATCTGAACTTCTACCTGTGAATCAACACAGGAAAAATTCGCGCAAGCCAGACCTCCTGAGAACTGCTCTCTGTTAAATCCGTTTCTAGCAGAGGCGAAGTTTTGGGAGGTCTGAGCGCTTCAGGTCAGTCGCTATATTTTGCGCGATCGGTCTCAGAAGATCAACGTTGCAGTTTGTAACAGTGGGCTTAAGAGTAAAAACTGATTAACGAATGAATAAGGGTTTCAAGCGGTTTTTCGTTACATAAGTTTACACAAGCACCCTCTTTTCTGGTTCCTCTGGACTTGTTAGCAAGTTATCCACAGGAGAACCAATCAAGCGGATCAGAGGGGATTTACTTGTGGAGAACTTTTCTCAACCTGTGGAAAAAGTGTGGAAAAGGCTTTCAATCTCTGTGGAATGCCTGTGGATTGTGTGGGGAAAACAGCTTAAACTGTAAAGTTTTGTAAAGTTTTTGGCATTCCCCAATCCGCCAAACTTGAGCTTAAGAATTGTCAGGGAACGTTCATGCTGTTCACTTCCGAGCGCATCTGCTGGAGACGAAAAAGCAATCTCTTCGAGTTGCCCGCAAGGGTCTACCCTTTTTCTAGTCTCCTATGAACCCTATTAGTCTCCTATGAACCCTATCAACGGTCGTCTGAAGATTAAGACGTAGAGATTGAGACACTTCTATTCGCTTTTTGCCCAACCGTCCAATGATCTTAATCAACTGATCTTAACCAATCAGATTCAGACTGTCGCCAACAAGAACAAATTGTCCAAAGCGACTCGATCGCGCCGCTCCCCTTAGATCAACCCAAAACTAAACGCAAAATAGACACATCAAATTCCGAGAACTGGCTCCAATTTTGAGGAACAGCCCCACGCACAACAATCCTACTCATCGACTTTTAGCAAAACTTAGGTAGCGATGAGTTGTTTATTTTATGACAAAAACTATTTCTGGCAGAGACTAGTTTTTTAGACCGCGCTGTTTAAATCGACGGGCAGCCCCTAATATACCTAAGCCCAAGATTGTGGCGATCGACGCAGGTTCTGGGACAGGAGTTCTGCGCTCAGACAGAGGGTTATCTGCTGTGTCAGAGGTCAATCTAGTCGTGAAGCGTTGGGCGGTTGAAGCGTTGCGAGCGCTGAGAGAAGTCAACACACCTTCTGCAAACAAGCAATCCGCTGGAACTGTCTGATCGCACCCTGATCCAGTGCGAAATAGTTGAAAGTAGCTGCTGTCCCATTGAGGAACGCTAGTTGATTCTGCGTTGGATGACACCGAGGAGAGCGATCGTCCTGTGGAGTCTGCAAGACTGAGAAACACTTTGTAGCCTTCTCTGGCTGCTGCGCCTTTTACCAACGTGCTGACTGTGATTGAGTCGGTGTCGCTGTTTTCAAACTGACGCGAAAAAGCGGTTCCTTCTCCACTGGGCAGGTTGATCGTGGTGTTTCCAATATTGACGGCAAATTTCTCGACACGCTGGACGTAGCGCCCCGAAGGAAACTGCTCAGGAGGCAGATTGGCAGGCGGCGGATTGTAAAAATCTAAGCTAGTTGAGTAAAAACTGTTGGGAGTGGTCGGATCGAAGGTGTAACTGCCCGCAAAGATCGCGTTTCTCAAATCTTTGGGATCGTAGCCTGTCACATTACCAGGGTCAGAGAGCGTAGTCAGGGTGCCAGTAAAGTCAATGGTGGCGGCTTGAGCAGGGACAACCAGGCCCAAAACTACAGCAACAGTGCTGGCTAGATTGACGAGACGATGACTCATAGGGGTTGGATTTATACAGTAAGCGTGAGCCGATTGGTAGACGCTTCTCTGGTTGACTTTGGAATGGATGGCAAACAAGAACAACATAGAGACTTCCTATTTAGTGTTGTGGAGTCGAGAGAATAATAATTCAGTCAAAAGATAGATTTGAGCAGCGATCGCTTAGCGCCTAGTGATCACTTTAAAATGCAAGCCCTTTTATGTCTCGTCATAAAAAATACATGAGCTAGAAGAATTTCTTCACGTTAGCTTTAAACATAGAATGCCCAGGGCAAAAACAGACTCAACATTGAGCCACATTTCTGTCTGGGCACTGGATGTATTAGTTTTTGGTAGGCGACTAGCCGTTAGCCGAGTCGTTTTTCTAAGTATTGACCGATCATCTGCTGCTCACCCGCACGAGAAATAATGGTCTGACGGGTTCGGTATTTGCTGCCTACGAGTTTTAGTTCTTCTTCAAAAACAGAATCTTTGTATTCGGTTCTCAAGCAAAGTGTTTCGGGGTTGGTGAAGTAAAATCCAGCAGTAACAGGCTTGGAGGTGGCAAAGCCGCGATCGCGATACAGCGTCTCACCCAATACTCCAAACAGCGTCGAGCCTGTGGACTGCTTTTGTCCCGAAACTGAGTCTTGACTATCCCAGGTGACAGCCGCTCCACACGTCAAAATCGTGGTGTCTTCCAAACCGTGCAACCTTGCTAAGTCAACAAGCTCAGAACAGCCCTGCTCCAAAAAACGAATGCTCACCAGACTAACCATCTCTTTTGCTTCCCCATCAGGCAGCGTGTAGTATCGTCGCTCCGATCGCCATTGACCCTCTGACTGCTTAAAAAAAGCTGCGATGAGCGATTCGTTTGCCGGAGCCTGAAGATGCAAAGATGTCGTCATAAAAGTTCCTCTCAGAGAGTAGTGGGCAGCAGTTGATAGAAAGTTTTAATGCATAAGACTTCCCTATTATCAACCATTGTTTCTGATTTTGTTACGCTTCTTAATATACTCCAGAAACCCGTAAACGAAATTCTCCGCAGGGCGTATCTCAGGTCTGTCATCATGGGGAGATATCTAGCAAACTGTTCAGCAATTGATCGTCATGCCATTACTTGAGGTGCAGCACTTGCAAAAAACTTATCGACAAAGCGGTAAGGTGACCGAAGCGGTGCGCGATGTTTCACTGACAATTACAACTCAAGAAGTGCTGGCATTTCTGGGGCCTAATGGAGCAGGCAAAACAACGACAATTAAGATGATTGCGGGATTGATTTTGCCCGATCGCGGCACAGTGCAAATCGCGGGACGAAATCCTCATCGAGACTCTAGAGCGGTAGGACTTTTGGGAGCTGTTTTAGAAGGCAATCGCAACCTCTATTGGCGACTCACGCCCGAAGAAAACCTGGAATATTTTGGCGTACTGCGAGGTTTGGGTCGTCGAGTAGCCAGACAGCGGGGTCGAGAACTGCTCGATCGCTTTGAACTCAGCCACAAACGCAAAACGCCCGTCCAATCTTTGTCTCGTGGAATGCAGCAAAAGCTGGCGATCGCCGTTGCCCTTATCCATCAACCTCAGTTGTTGCTTTTGGATGAGCCGACTTTAGGATTGGATGTCGAAGCGACGCAAACGGTAAAGCGATTGGTGCGAGAAATTGCCCGTGAAGGCTGCGCTATTTTGTTGACAACTCACCAATTAGATATTGCAGAAGAACTGTCGGATCGAGTTGCAATTATCAGTCAGGGCACGATCGTCGCCGAGCAAACCACTCAAGAACTAATTCGACAGTTTTCGGGGACGGGTTACACCATCGAATTGGCAGAAGAATTGGATGACGATCGCATCAGCAAGATTCAGCATTTAGGCAGCGTGGTAGATCAGAAAGTTATTCATCTGAGAGAGCCAGAAATGCTCTACCAAATTTTGCACGTTTTGGAACCGTTGTCGATCGTTCGGGTTGAAAAAGAACAGGCAAATCTTACCGAAGTTTTCTTGCAGGTGGTCAAAGGATGAATGGCTTGAAGTTGTTTTCGGCAGAGTTGCGTCGGGGTTGGATTCAGTTTATTCGCTATCCCGCAGAAGCGATCGGGGGTATTTTTATCATTACGTCGCTGTTCTATGGGCTGTTTCTTGGCGCAAAATATGTGGCGGGGCCAGGGTTGCAGCTTGGCGATCGTTTGGATGCAATTATTGTCGGTTACGTTCTATGGTCTCTAGTGACGTTTATTCTGTTTAGCGTTGCTGGTACGTTGCAAAATGAAGCCCAAACAGGAACATTAGAGCAGCTATTCATCACGCCATACGGGGCACCCCGAGTTTTTTTGATTAGAGCGATCGCGGATCTATTGATTCAGTTTGTTCTAATCTCTAGCATTTTGATTCTAATCATGATGCTGACAGGACGATATCTCGCGTTTCCACCTGTGTTAATTTTCCCATTAGCTTCAGTAATCATGGGTGCCTATGGGATGTCATTTGCGATCGGATCTCTCGCTCTATTGCTCAAACGAATTCAACAGCTATTGGGGATCTTTCAGTTTGCGTTACTCTTTTTGTTGAGTGTGCCGAGCGAAACTTGGACAGGCTCCATGAAAGTGGTGGGTCTATTTTTGCCGATGACGACGGGGGCGGGACTGCTGCGCGATCTGATGGCCCGTCAACAATCGATCGACCTGACTCAACTGAGTTTTGCCTTACTCAACGGAGCCGCCTACCTTGGGCTAGGGCTGCTTTTATTTCGATGGGCAGAAAGGGAAACAAAACGGCGTGGTCGATTGAGCGGATACTGACTCTCAAAAAGATGCGATAGAAAAATCACTATTATTAAGCATCTAATAGTTAGTTATGATGGCTTCATAAAATCTGGATACATCCGTTGGGTAGAGTCTTGCGCCGATCGAAGTATTTTTTCTCGCTGATTAGGAGTTGACTTGTGAGTTCCAAACCCTTGATGAAGCCGACTGGAGTCCGAGTAGTGTTGATTGGGTCAGCGATCGCGCTTGCGCTTTCGGGTTTCGGCATTTTCTCCTACGCGATTTTGCGTCCTTCGTCCAGTCCTTCTACTGCGATCGCGTCACCGTCGCCCAATGATGATCCCGATGCGATTTCGGCTCTAGGACGGTTGGAGCCTGAAGGCGGTGTTGTCAAGATTGCCGCTCCTTCTGCCTTTGGGACAGCGCGAGTTTCTAAAATGCTCGTCAAAGAAGGGATGCAGGTGCGGGCAAATCAACCCCTCGCCGTCATGGATCAAGGAGACACGCTGTATGCGTCTTTGATGCAAGCTGAGGCACAGGTCAAAGAGGCAGAAACCAAACTCGCCCAAGTGCAAGCGGGAGCCAAACCGGGAGACATCAATGCTCAACGGGCAAACGTTCTGAAATCCAATGCAGAAATCCCCAAAGCAGAAGCAGAATTACTCAAAGCCAACGCTGAGTTGAGAAACGCCCAATTGGAATACGATCGCTACAGACAACTCTTTAAGGATGGTGCCGTTACCGAACTTGATCTACAAAATAGACAACTCACACGAGACACTAGAGCACAACAGCAAGATCAAGCCAGACAAGCATTAGAACAAGCAAAACTCGCCCTAGAGCAGTCTCGACAAGAGTTGAGCAGCGTGGCCGAAGTGCGTCCGACAGATATTCAGCAAGCTCAGGCTCAGGTGAATGTGGCGATGGCCAATTTTCAGAAAGCAAAAACAGAATTAGATAAAGCGATCGTTCGGGCCCCGATCGAGGGTCAGGTGCTCAAAGTTCATGCTGATCCTGGAGAAGTGGTTGGCAATGACGGCATTATAGAACTCGGTCGAACGCGCCAAATGTACGCCGTTGCAGAAGTAGATGAAAACTACATCGGCAAAGTGCAACCTGGTCAGAGAGCCACCATCACCAGCTATGCCTTTCCTGGAGAAATGACGGGAACTGTGGATAAAGTTGGCTTACAGATTCGTAAAAACGAAGTTCTCAATACCGATCCAGTGGATAAAACCGATACTCGAATTGTTGAAGTCAAAATCAAATTGGATGACAGCCAAAAAGTTGCAGGATTGACTAATCTACAGGTTAAGGTGGCGATCGCTCCTTAAAAAACGTTCAATTCTAAGTTCAGTCAAAAATACTTTTTCTATGTTTGCGATTCCCCTTGCCTGGTTACAACTAAAGCGTGAAAAGATTCGGCTGTTAGTCGCTTTAGCAGGCATTGGATTTGCGGTGATCTTGATGTTTTTGCAACTGGGTTTTCAGGATGCGCTGTTTGAGAGTGCGATCACGCTTCACCAAAGTTTGGAGGGTGACATTTTTTTGATTAGCCCTCAATCGACAGCGCTCATTTCAATGAAGACATTTCCTCAGCGACGGTTGTACCAATCGCTTGGGTTCTCTGGTGTTGAGTCTATTAGCCCTCTTTATCTAGGATTTGGTATCTGGAAAAACCCATTTTGGGACGGCCCACCTCAACCCCAAACTCGCAGTATTTTGGTGATCGGACTGGTTCCTGGAGATAAGGTATTTTCACTTCCAGAAGTCAACGCGAGTGAGAATAAATTACGGTTAGCAGATGTTGTAATATTTGACAGCGCCTCCCGTCCTGAGTTTGGCCCAATTCCAGCAAAGTTTGAGGAGTCAAAGTCATCTAACACATTCATCAAAACCGAGGTTGAAAGCCGTCGAATTGAGGTCGTCGGTTTATTTCGATTAGGGGCTTCTTTTGGGGCAGACGGCAATTTGATCACCAGTGATTTAAACTTTCAGCGCATCTTCACTTCTAGAAAGAAAGAGCAGATCGATATCGGTTTAATCAAGCTCGAACCAGGTGCCAACCTAGAGAAAACATTGGAGCGATTCAAACAAAACTTGCCTGGAGAACAGAGAATTGATCCTAACAAAACTCCCGAACAAGCCAGGGAGGATTTTGTAGTGGGAGATGTCAGAGTTTTATCCAAAAAGGCATTTATTGAATTTGAGCGAAAATACTGGCAAGACAGCACTGCGATCGGCTTCATCTTCACACTAGGAACAGTAATCGGTTTCATCGTTGGTACGGTGATCGTCTACCAAATTCTCTACACAGATGTGACAGATCACCTGGCAGAATACGCAACTCTCAAAGCAATGGGCTACAAAAATCGCTACTTGCTTTCGGTCGTCTTTCAAGAGGCTCTAATTCTCTCGGTGATGGGCTATATTCCTGGATATCTGCTTTGTATCGGTATTTACAATCTCACCAAAAATGCAACGGCTTTACCTGTATACATGACGCTACAGAGGGGGATTTTGGTTCTGTTTTTGGCAATGATCATGTGTATGTTGTCGGGCATTATTGCCGTTCGCAAAGTTCAAGACGCTGATCCAGCAGACATCTTCTAAATCCCAAACTTTCACCATGTCTCAAGAACCTATTATCGCGATCGATCAGGTCAATCATTACTTTGGAACTGGTCGCCTAAAAAAGCAGATTTTATTTGAGGTAACGGCGACGATCGACCCTGGTGAAGTGGTGATTATGACGGGCCCTTCAGGGTCTGGAAAAACAACTTTGCTGACTTTGATCGGGGCACTGCGATCGACCCAAGAAGGCAGCATGAAAGTGTTAGGTCAAGAACTCCGAGGCTCTTCAGAAGGTCAATTGGTCGAACTGCGTCGCAACATTGGTTACATTTTTCAGGCGCACAACTTATTAAACTCACTCAGAGCTTGGCAAAATGTGCAGATGTCGATCGAACTTCATGCCGATATTCCGGCTAGTGAAGCTCGCGATCGCGCTGAGGCCATGCTAGAAGCTGTTGGACTGGGCGATTGGGCCCATCATTACCCCAACGAACTTTCTGGCGGACAGAAACAACGAGTCGCGATCGCCCGTGCCCTGGTCTGCAATCCCAAAATCGTGTTAGCAGACGAACCGACCGCAGCGCTAGACAAAAAATCGGGGCGAGACGTAGTAGAAATCATGCACGACTTGGCAAAAAAACAAGGTTCAGCCATTCTGCTTGTGACTCACGACAACCGAATTTTAGACCTCTCCGATCGCACCCTACACATGGAAGACGGCCGTCTCGCCTCTTTAGAAGCAACTTCTGCCTAAAACGCGAATTTTCGACCGTCCGATAGATTTGTGAAGCCTTTAGTACAGCTATTCTGGTTTCTGCTGATTCAGCTTTACCCTTCTATCAACTCAGGAGATACGATCGTGATTGTCAATCCCGCAAAAGACGGCTGGGACGTTATCTATCACCGTGCCCATGCGCTACTTGCAGCCCAACTTGGTGGACAATGGCGTAGAAAAGACGCTCCTCCTCGCCTGTATGAAACGATCGCCGCAGTGTCTCACCACGATGACCTCGAAAGAGAATGGCAGGAGAACATCATCACCAAAGCAGGTGCCCCGATGGACTTCACCCAAAATGAGGAGGGGCCAGACTACAAACTACTTCGCAAGCACATGGAAGGCGCTCTATATCGCGGTCGTTGGGTTGCTTTGCTCAACTCAATGCACCAGAGTCGCCTACTCGAAGGCTTTCGAGGTGAGTCAGAAGAGGGAGATCAGTTCTTGGATGAGCAAATCGAAAACCAAACCCGTTGGCGAGAAGAACTTGGTATCTCTAAAGATGAGGCTGCCAGCGCCTATGACTTCATGCAATGGTGCGATCGCCTCTCTCTAATCCTTTGTCAGCAAGAACTTCCAGAAGACGAACGCGCTCTTGAAATCAGCAAAGGCCCGGATGGACAGCGTTATGACATTAAACAAGCTGCCAATGGACTGGTCACGGTTATGCCTTGGTGCTTTGAGGACGATCGCTTCACCGTCAATGTCGAATTTTCTCACCTCTCACAAATTAAATATGATGACGATGCCAGCTTGACTCAGGCTCTCAAACAAGCTCCGCGTGATCTTCTGGAATGGACGTTTGTCAAAGATCTTGAGGCTGCAAAATGATCTCATCCTCTCTGACGCTGCCTGACGCTTCCCTACCCCCAGAAGATTTTTTATCTGCACTGATGCCTGCTGTGGGAGAATTTTTGCAAGTCGATCGCTGCTTCTTCTACCTTCGCAATCCCCAAACCCAGATGGGCCGAGTGCCCTTTTGCTGGACTCGTGACTCAAGCGTTCCCACGGTCTACGACGAAGACTGGAAACCTGAACCCGACTCTTTGCCCGACGAAGACCCCATGTTTGCGGCTGCTCTAAAGATTGAACCGTCAATCTTTGTAGAAGATGTGGAAGCGACCAGTCCAGAAATTCTGAACGCTCAGTTTGAGAAAGAAAATTTTGGGCACCGTGCCCTAATTCATGGCCATGTATGTCAGCACGGACAACTCTGGGGCGTTTTGCAGCCTTGTGTGTTTGGATGCTCTAGAATTTGGACTCAGGACGAACAATCTCTAGTCAACCAACTCATTCAAGAAATTACGCCAACAGCGGTTGCCTATATCAAAACTTACAGTCCCTAATAAAACGGTTGCTTGAACTTTTAGCTCAATCTCTCAACAGCTTTTGACAAGCCCCCCTAAAAATCTCTCAAAAGAAGGACGCAAAGCGACTCCAAGAAAGGTTTATTACTTAGAGACTGATAAAATTCTCAGCCCTTTGGCTGCGGCTACCCGTATGAACTCATCGCCCTTCACCAAATTGCCCAAAGTCGATCGCATTCTGGTGGTGGATGATACCCCTGACAACTGTTTACTCATTCAAGCCATCCTGCAAGACGAGGGATACCAGGTTGAGTTATCTGACAGTGGTAAAGATGCCTTAGATAAAATTAATCAATCGCCGCCTGACTTGGTTCTACTGGATGTCATGATGCCGGGTATGGATGGGTACGAGGTGACTCGACGCATTCGCGACAACAGCGCCCTTCCTTTCATGCCAATTTTACTAACGACTGCCTACGATCAGCCGAGTGTCGCTCAAGGTCTAGATCTAGGTGCAGACGACTTTATTCGCAAGCCCGTCCACTTTGATGAACTCTTGGCACGAGTCCGCGCTTTATTGCGACTTAAACACAGCGTCGATGAGCGTGACCAGATTGCTCGCCAACGAGAAGATTTTGTTTCCCGTCTGACCCACGACCTGAGAACGCCCCTGGTTGCTGCTGATCGCATGTTAAATCTGCTGGCTCAAGGTGTCATGGGCGACCTGTCTGACGACATTCAAGAAGCGATCGCTACCATGATCCGAAGCAACGAAAACTTGCTGACAATGGTAAACATGCTATTAGAAGTTTACCGTTACGAGGCAGGGCGTAAAACGCTGACGTTCTCTCCCGTCAATCTAGCCAGTCTGACCGAAGAGGTGATGAAGGCGCTCTCTCCACTGGCGATCGATAAGGGACTAACCCTAAACCTTGAAAAAGCCAATGACGACCAGGATTTGATGATCAAAGGCGATCGGCTAGAACTGAATCGCGTTATGACCAACCTTATTGGCAATGCCATCAAATTTACGGATCAAGGCTCTGTGAACATCAACCTATCCAAAGTGTCAAACCAAGAATCTGAGAATGGTTTAAGGATTCCAATGGTCAGGATCGAAGTCAGAGATACAGGCTATGGCATTCCGCCGGAGGAGCAAGCCACTCTATTTGAGAGCTTCGTTCAGGGCAAACACAAACGAGGCGGAAGTGGTCTAGGCTTGCAGCTATCCCAGAGGATCGTCCACGCCCATAACGGCACTATTCAAATTAAGTCTGAAGTCGGTAAAGGCAGTTCTTTTATCGTGCATTTACCGATTGGCTAGGGTGGATTAATCAGCAGTCGCAGTCAGAACTGGGAAGGAGGAGATTGCTCAATTTCCGAACTGACCCAGCGGTGGGGCGCATCGCAGTGAATTTTGGTGAGGGTAAAGTCGTAGGACTCCCCATGATCCAAGAATCCTCGGACTTCAGGACGGGGAGCCGTCAAGGTTCTAATTTCTTATCAAGACGAGACGAACTGTTTCATACTTCCCCACTTAAGAAAGCCCAAAGCTTTGTTCAGTGAGAGATCTAGAGAGATCGAAAACATTTTCCAGCGAATCTCTTGACAGTAGGTTTAAGTTCACGCTACATTAGTCA
>NZ_JBJPHU010000280.1:0-1511 GCF_052939515.1 Phormidesmis sp. 146-33 | reverse complement strand
CAGCCCTCTAAAGGTCATTTGAGCGCTTTTTAATATTTGTTGTCATCCCTGTCATTGCTGGCTTTCAGACCGCTATCGTAAAAGCTGAAAGTCTAATGACCTGCCTTTGAGCCATGATATTGGGGGAAGTGTTTGAGCGGTTCATTGCCGAGAGTCCCTTCTGCGTGATGCTGAGGGTGCTCCTAGAACAGAGTCTGCCCGCCAAGGAAATCGATGAGTTGTTTGAGCAGCAAGCCGAACGACAATATCACCGGGAATTGCTGTTTTCGACGATTGTGAATTTGATGAGTTTGGTGGTTTGTGGCATTTCACCCTCGGTTAACGCCGCCTATCAAGCCAAAGCGAAGGGGATTGGCGTGACCATTCAGTCAGTTTATAACAAGCTCAATGGGATGGAGCCTCAGATCGTCGAAGCCTTACTGCGGCATGTGGTCAAGCGGGTGCAAGGATTGATTGAGAGACTGGGTGGCAGCCTTCCTCCCTTGCTGGAAGGATATCGCGTCAAAATTCTCGATGGCAATCATCTAGCCGCGACCGAACGCCGCCTACAGGTGCTGCGGTCTTTCAACAGTGCGCCCCTGCCCGGTCATGCGCTGGTGATTTTAGATCCGGCGTTGATGTTGGCGGTTGATGTGTTTGCCTGTGAGGACGGTCATGCCCAAGAGCGGGCACTGTTGAGTCGGGTGTTGGCGACGGTAGCCAGTGGAGATTTGTGGATCGCCGACCGCAATTTTTGCACGTTGGGGTTTCTGTTTGGTCTGCATGGGCGGGGGGCAGCTTTGGTGATTCGTCAGCATGGTCTGCTCCCCTACAAAGCGCTCGATGAGTTGGTTTTTGTGGGTGAGAGCGCAACGGGAACGGTGTTCGAGCAATCAGTCCAATTGATTTTCAACGACACATTAAAGGTAAGGCTGCGCCGCATTGTCGTGCGACTCCATCAGCCCACTCGAGATGGAGATGCCGAAATTGCTCTGCTCTCGAATCTCCCCATCGCTCACGCCGATGCGGTGCAAATTGCGGCACTGTATCAAAAACGCTGGCGGATTGAACGACTGTTTCAAGTGCTCGAACAATGTTTCCGAGGAGAAATCAACACGCTTGCTTACCCCAGAGCCGCTTTGTTTGGCTTTGTCATGGCACTGATTTGCTACAACCTGCTGGCGGTCGCTCAAGCGGCCATGCGCTCTGTGCATGGAGCCGACAAAATTGAAGCGGGCATTTCTCCTTATTATTTAGCGGATGAAGTGCGCCGTGTCTATGCGGGCATGATGATTGCCATTCCGCCACTGCAATGGCAACCGTTGGCTCAGCTTGACGGAGACTCCACCGTTCAGTTTCTTCAACAGTTAGCCGCACAGATGAATTTGTCCAAATTCCGCTCTCACCCCAGAGGAGAGAAGAAGAAAGTCCCCAAACCCGAACGGCAAAAAGACAAACCTCACGTCTCTACTGCTCGATTGCTCAGTCAAGCGAAATCTAAAAAAGATGAAAAAGCACCTTGAAAGGGCTGG
>NZ_JBJPHU010000279.1:0-1529 GCF_052939515.1 Phormidesmis sp. 146-33 | reverse complement strand
GAAAAGACCGATGCGGATGCAGATCGCTTTGCTCGACACTGCGCGATGGATAGATAATCACAGTTTCCCAGTCATTAAAGCGGTCTCGATTCCGATAAAAATACAATGCAGATTCAGCTAAAAGTCGTTCGTAGAGCCGTTCATCCCTCTGCATTTGAAGCTCACAGAAGTAAATTGTCCCAATCACATTATCTGGCGGCAAAAACACCCCATCAATCTCAAACTTTGGCTCTTTCACTGCAACAGAATCAAAGCGATAATCAGCCGCATTGCTCGGTCTAGTTCCAATCAGATCAAACAAGAGTGTGGGAGATTGTTGAAACAGCTTGTAGAACAGTGGATCACGGCGCATCAGAGGCAGAGAGAACAACACGGTCAAGTGTACTCTAAGCAGCACCTCAAGTTAGCTAAATTCCCTATTGATAGACCTTGCAGGTGTAGGCGGTTCCCTCGGAGTTGCGCTTTGCGCTAATCGCGCTATGAGTGTCGATCGCGTCTAGTTAGGTAGCTGATTGGGGTCAATTCCCTGCGGTTCCTACGGAGTTGCGCTTTGCGCTAATCGCAGATATGCCTCCAACCGTTCAGCCCGTTCTTCTGAACTGAGATAGCGATAGCCCTGTCTATTAGACTTCCTGCACGAATCATAGATGCCCTCCGACTAAAGTCGGGGCTACAAGAGCAAAGTGTGCCTTCGCACACTAAAGAGGCGATTTTAACCGTTAGTCCACGGAGGTGGACTTTGTTCTGATAGCAGCGATTTCAATCGCCAGGTATTCATGCAGGAAATCTATTGTACCAGGTCAATATTTCTTGGTTAAGTCCACCCACCACGCCTCGATAGCGTCCAATCCCTAATCCCACTTCTGGCATCCAATACGGCTCTCCAATCTGTAGTTGATAACTATCGTTCTCTAACTTATACAACTCAAACGGTTGATGCTGGTCGCGTCGCCAAAACTCTGGGTTATACACCAGGTAGTACAACACACCCAGCTTGCGATAAATCTCTAGCTTCTCGTCATACTCCTCTCGTGGCGTGTGTGACACCATTTCTAGGACAAAGATCGCACGATGTCGTTTTCTTCCCATGTGGCATGGCTGCGCCGCGATTTGCCCCCCTTCTTGCGCTCCACCCCGACACTTAAAAACCCATCTGGGACAACGAGAACCTTCGGACTCACGCCCGTCGTGTGATACACCGCCATCTCTACCCCAAAGTACCAATCCGCTCCGCCCAAATGCTGGTTAACAATAATAGCAACAGGTTAGGCAGCAGGTTTTGGTCTTCGTTGTCCACGGGCGTATCATCTGAGCAGGGCAGGTCGGCGGTGCTGGGTAAGGAGGGTGATAAGGGCTTGGAAATCACGGAGCCTGCAACCAGAAACGATGCTCTCATTAGACTTATTCAAGAATTTGTAAGCGAGACTGTGCCTGGCTTTGAGGTTAACCTCGCCAGACTGTTCAGGAACGAAGGCATCGGGGTTTGAGGCTATTTCTATCAGGAATTAATGTTGTTCATAGCACCGCCT
>NZ_JBJPHU010000070.1:0-35563 GCF_052939515.1 Phormidesmis sp. 146-33 | reverse complement strand
TCATGAGTTCATTAGATCTTATTTCTTCCTTTGACACAATCTAATTTACAGTCCCGAGGTTTCTCAGCCTGGTTATTCTGAGTTTGCCGCAACGCCTGAACTGACATTCCAGCGACTCCCCAGTCTTCAGTCGCAACCTCATCGATCAGCACAAATGTGATTGCTGGATCTTTATTCAACACCTGAACGAGAAGCTCGGTTACTCCCTTAATCAGTTCAGCTTTTTGCTCAGACGTTGTTCCTTCTCGCGTAATTCTGATATTGACGTAAGGCATGGTTGTACTCCTTTTATTTCTTACCAACTCATTGCGAATGCTTTTAGTTGCTCGCGTGCCTCAACGAGAGATTGTTCTCGTAATTCAGTTCTCAATCCATTGGCATTGACAAACTCAATCTCTGTAATCCCAATGAAGTTAAAGGCTGTTCTCAAAAAGGGTTCTTGGAAATCCGATGCAGCAAGGTCAGAGCCAGAGCGAAAATCACTGCCGCGAGCCGTGATCACCAACATCTTTTTGTGTGTGACTAATCCCTGAAATCCGTTAGCACTGACTGTAAAAGTGCGTCTTGGTCGAATAATGTGATCAAGGTAGGATTTCAGCACTGCTGGGATACTGAAGTTGTACATTGGAGCCGAGAGAACATAGTAATCTGCCGCAAAAAGTTCATCAATCAGTTTGTCTGAAAGTTCGATCGCAGTTGCTAATTCTGGCGTATATTGCTCTGGTGATGTGAACTTTGCTTGTATCCAAGTAGCATCAATGTAGGGAATCGGATTCAACCCTAGATCCCGGTAAGTGATGCTTGCATCTGGATGAGAAAATCTCCACTTTGCTACAAATTCTTGAGCCAGCGATCGCGAATGGGATTGCTCTCCACGCGGACTGGTATCGAGATGCAAAAGATGAGCCATGATCAAACTCCTCGAAGGTTTTACAAAGAGTTAATGCTTGAGTAAAGTTGAGCCTGAAGATTTAAACTGCATCTAGGTGACAGCGAACACGATTAGAACTCCACCTGTAATTTGCATCAACGTCAGGGATTGATCGAACCAGACCCACGCCAGTGCAGCCGCAGCGACAGGTTCAAGGGTAGCTGTGATCGCAGCTTGCTCTGCTTGAACTCGTTGAATACACCAGAAGAACAGCAAGTAGGGTAACAATGTTCCGCCAATGCTGATGAAGAACACTTTAGGAAAATTCTCTGGTGTTAGCAGGCTGCTAGGAAATCCTTGAGTGAACTGATACGCTAACCAGACGAGACTGGCAACTGCCGAAGTTTTGAGCATCACTCCGATCGGTTCGCGAGTTGTACTTAGATTCTCACTCAGAACGATGTAAGCCGCAAAGAAAACTGCTGTCGATAAACCGATAACCAGACCGAATCCGTTGATCTGTTGCCGATCGCTAGTGAGTAAGTTAGAAACTAAGATCACTCCCAACACCGACAACAACAGTGCGACTAACAGAGATCGAGAAGGCGCAGTTCGAGAACTAAAAGCTGTCCACAGCACGACCCAGATCGAAGCAGTATAGAGCAGGACGATTGCGATCGCGACTGGCAAGCGCTGAATCGCTAAGAAATCTGCACCCACTAAGCCCACCCGAACAATTCCTAATCCCAACTCTCGTCCGTTGAGTTTTTGAGCCTGCGTTCTGCCAAAGAAGCTGTCGAGAATCGCGAATCCGAAGGTAGCGATCATCGTGGTGACTCCCGCTAACTCAAAGGGAGAGACCCCAACTAGAAACAAGCTGTTGGCAACATTGGCAGCGATTGCCCAAGCCACGACAGTCACAATCATTGCCAACAGCCCTAGCAGATTGGAAGCGTATCGATTCAAACTGAACAGAGGTTCGCAGGCAGAATGAGGCGATTTGAGTGCCATCGTTTTAACCCTATAAGTATTTCAATTTTGGATAATTGAAATTTCAACTAAATTGAAGATAACACCCCTTAGTTGAAATTTCAACTACTTTTTTGCGATAATCTTGGTATGACTTCTCAACCGGAACTGGACAATCAACGCAACTCCCTTTGGCGGCTTTTTATTACCGCGAATGCCAAACTGCTCGATCGCATCGGCGAAAAGTTCTCTCAAGCAGGACTACCCAGCATGGATTGGTATGATGTGCTGCTCACGCTTAAAGAATCCCCAGATCACTGTTTACGGTTGAGTGAGGTCGCAGAAAAAGCACTGTTAAGTCGAAGCAATCTGACGTATTTGCTCGATCGCATGGAAAAAGCTGGATTGCTCTACCGAGAACGATGTCCCAACGATCGACGAGGGACGTATGCAGTGCTAACAGAAGCGGGATTAGCGATGCAGCAGCAGATGTGGTCTGTCTACTCTGAAGCGATCGTAGAATATTTTGGCGCACACCTCAACGAAGAAGAACTTCAGGTTATGCAGCAAGTCCTAGAACGGATGCTGGCTGGAGCTTGTAAGTGAGAACGAACATTACTCACCTCTACTTGAGGAGAACAATGCGCTGTTTCATCTTCATCCTGCCAGTCTTGTCGAAGCATTGCCCATAACTTCGCATCTTCAAACACTCCCCATTTTCGGACTCGTTGGCGGAGTATCCCTTCTTGAGTAAATCCATTCTTCTGGAGCACTTTGCCTGAAGCTGGATTTCGCATTAGGTGATAAGCATAGAGCCGATTAAGATCTAATGCTTCAAACCCGAAACGAAGCGCAGGTTTTAATGCTTCGCTCATGTACCCTTGTCCCCACATTTCGATCGCTAACCAAAAACTCAGTTCTGCCTGAGCATGTTCTCGCTCAATAGCTCGAATCTCAATCAGTCCGCAAAATGCTGTTTCAGATTTGCGCTCAATGATAAATGTGGTAGACTGCCCTGCTTCAAATTGTGCAATTTGTCTGGATACGTATCGCTCTGCTTCGTCATCAGGATAAGGATGGGGAATCGAGATCATGGTATCGGCAACTGCACGCATACTTGCAGCGTTTTGAATTGGAGGAACATCTGCACGAGTGAGTGGACGTAGAAACAATCGATTGGTTTCTAAATGATATTGTTGAGCGGTTCCGCCAGAGTTGCGCTTTGCGCGAATCGAACATTGCTGCATTGCTTCACCTTCACATCAGTTGATGAACTAGAATCAGTAGACCTCCTGCATGAATCCTGAGCAGTGATTAGGGGGGATTCATGAGACCAGCGTGGAGCGCATTGTTCGCAAGATTGAGAACATTTTGATCCAGTCCAGGGAGTTCCGATTGCCGGGTCAGAAAGCTCTGTACTCGTCGGAACCCGAATGGAACATCCTACTGGTCGATGTCAGTGAGAGTCCGATAGAACGCCCAAAAAAACAACGACGCTACTACAGCGGCAAGCAACGCTGGCACACGCTCAAAGCGCAAGTCGTCGTAGACTATCTCAGCGGCATGATTGTCTGCACTACCTTTGGCAAAGGACGACAGCATGACTTCCGACTATTCAAGGATTCGCAACTTCCGACTCAAATTGAACAGCTTTGGGTCGCAGACCGAGGTTACCAAGGCATTACCAAATTTCATGCTTACCGTTGTACGCCCTACAAAACGTCAACAAAAGTAAGAGTTGAGTTCAACTTTTGTTAAGCAGGTACTGGTCTTCTAGTTTGTGGTAAAGATGGTTAGTATCCGTAATCATGATATCGGCATATTTGCACGCTCACGAAATTGTTGATTCTACCCACTACTAATTAAAAGACCAGTGATTGTCCTTACCAATTTACGTTTCCGCTGGCACTACACTTAGTATTATTCCAGCGTGGTTCTTGGCATCTTAAACGAAGCTTATATGTACGCCTTGCAAGTGTAGTAGCGGTTTTTGATACAGTGCCTTGATCTTTGATTGTTCCATTTGCAACAACAGTTTTGTCTCCTTGATCAATTAAATCGTATCCGACATTTAGATTGTTGTGATTACTAATGTCAACCCTCACAACACGATTTCCTGGTCTCAGAGAGTCAGAAAAAACTGGTCCACTACCACTCAAAAAAGTAACGCCGTAAGCCTTCTCCGAAAGGGCTTTCTGACAAATGATTGCAGATAATGATGCTACAAGCAATGCGGCTGGAAATACAAACATTTTACGTACTTTCATAGCTCTCCTTTGTTGGATTCTACAAATCTCTTGGTTCAAAGCTGAAGCTGACGAACCTACCCATTACCCTGTGATTCATCCCTTGAGTACAAGTGTTGTTTGCTCGACTTCAGACAGATCACCCACTGGGTCTCGTCCATGTATCCCAAACAGATAAATTTCATGGTTGCCTCCAAAATTTGCTCAGAAATTGTCGCCTGCATCTAGTAGTCGTTTGGTGAAGCGACAAATCGACAGCCTCGCAAAAAACTTTTTCAGCCCAATTCGTGCAGGCGTTTTTCAAGGAACCTTCGCTCTGGTTCCTGTTTCACGATCGCGAGTGCCTGCTGATAAGCTGCTCTAGCTTCAATGTGTAATAGATGCGCCATACTTTCTCCTGATCAATCACGATTTCAAATCGAACGAACAACCTGTCTAACGACAATAAAATCGTTGCTCTAACCATTGACGCAGTTCTTGCTCTGAGTGAAGACTGGCAGAGCAACGAGTAGCGGGGTCATACACCTGAAAGTAGGTTTGACCAAAGCGATCGCGGCGCTGTCGGACTTGCGGTTCACTCAATGATGATGCAAGGTTCCAAATCAAAGATAGAACTGACTTCAATTTGACAGCGATCGCTAACATCATTCTTTTCAGACGCTTGGAAATAGAGAAAGCTTTTACACTCTTTTGGTGTCGTAAGTTATGAAAGTCGCAGTGATTCATTGAAAACTCCTTGCAAGACTCATAGTTAAGTCATCACCTTTTTAGTTTAGATAAACGCTTTCCATCCGACTATCGGATTCTTGTGCCAGTATCAGGATCTTGCGATCGATTTTTAGAATATTGCTGGAAAATTTTGTAGAACTGAATACAATTGAAGCTATACAAATTGGGTTTGCATCATGAAGATAACCCCTACTCAGCTCCCTAAAAGTCCTTGCTTGCCCCGCTTGTCTAGCCAAAATCTGGGGTGGGAAAACATTTCGGTTGATCAATATCAGTATCCGAACGGTGAGACAACGTGTCATTCTAGTCATGAGCATATTATCTGTTTGTCCCTTTCAGCTCGCCCAGTTCACTTGCTACAAACGAGGGGAGACAAGACTCGTCAGGGGAGGTTTGGAAAAGGCGACATTTCCATTACGCCTGCAAAGACCCCGTTTTATGATCGCTGGGAGGGAGAAGATCATTACTTAAAAATTCGCCTTGCGTCTCGTTTCATTGAGCGCGTTACTAGAGAAACCCTTGCGAGTAATTCTGATCAGCTTCAACTTCGCCTTGAATTTCGGACTCGCGATCCGCAAATTGAAGCGATCGGCAGGATGCTGCTAACTGAACTGCAACAAGAAAATCTAGGTGGCAAGCTGTACGCTGAATCTCTGGCAAATGTTCTAGCTGTGCATTTACTTAGACAGTATGCGACTACCCAAGCTCAGATTCCCGTCTATGTCGGTGGACTTCCCCAGCGTCAACTTTTGCAAGTGCTAGAGTACGTAGATGCCCATTTGCATCAAGAAATTCAACTTGCCAATTTAGCCCAATTGTTGGAGATGAGTCAGTTTCACTTCAGCCATTTGTTTAAGCAGTCGATCGGCATGGCTCCCTATCAATACTTACTTCAACAAAGAATAGAACGAGCAAAGCAATTGTTGAAACAAACAGATCGCTCGATCGTAGATATTGCTTTGACCTGTGGGTTCAGCAGCCATAGTCATCTGAGTCAACAGTTTCGTCAACTCACAGGCATGACCCCGAAAGCCTACAGAACGAATTAAGCAAACGCACCCTTCAACAAACGACTGAAGAGATTGACGTGAACGGGAAACTCTTGACCAAGATTGGGTAAAAGCTTATGACCTGCTGTCTTTGAGAATGAGAGTGATGAAGCGCCAAATTTTCAGAAACGTCATGTCCTCCTAAAGCCGATACAAGGGGGCGAAGCGGACTGGAACGGAGCGACAAAAATCTGTTCATGACTCATTTAGGATTGCTATATAAAGATCGACGATTGCGAATCAGCAAATAGAGAAAGAACGGCGCACCGATCGCGGCTGTGATGACTCCACAGGGAAGCTCAATCGGCGCAAACACTGTTCGACCGACAAAATCGGCGAGTACAACTAACACGCCACCGATCAAAGCTGAGATCGGCAACAGTCCCTCGTGTCGATTGCCAACAATCTGCCGTCCTACATGAGGTGCAATCAAACCCACAAAGCCGATCGTGCCCGCAGTTGCAACTGATGCTCCTGCTAACCCCACTGCGACCATTACAAGCAATCCGCGCTGCCATTCGACTCGGCTTCCCAATCCTTTCGCCATGTCTTCTCCTAAGTTCAGTACATTCAGATGTCTTGCTAACCCAAATGCAGCAGGCACAAGTACAATCAGCCAGGGCAAAAACGAAACCACTTGTTCCCAAGTCCGACCGTAAACACTGCCTGCTAACCACACTAAAGCCTGACTGACATCGTAAATTGAGCCAAAGGTAATCAGTAAACTGGTGAAAGCACTCGCGATCGCAGACAATCCAATCCCCATCAAAATCAACAAAATCGGTGAACTACCTCCATTCCAAGCCAATCCATAGATTAGGGCTGCCATCACTGCCGCACCTCCAAAGGCAGAAAACGGTAGCGCGTAGACTGGAGCCTCTGGAAACAAGACAATGACCGAAACGGCTGCAAGACTAGCTCCAGTATTGATGCCAATAATGCTAGGGTCAGCGAGTGCATTGCGGGTTAAGCCTTGAAAGATAGTTCCTGAAATCGAGAGTGCAACGCCCACCATGAAGGCAACCAGGGTTCGAGGCAGGCGTAATGTCTGGATCACAAACGCATGATCAGGATTGCCTGTATTAACGCCGAACAATGTTTTTACAATGTCTAGAACTGCGATCGGGTATTCCCCTCGTCCAACATTGAGAACAATCGCCGCAAATCCGACTGCTAATAAGAAAGCCGCGATCGCAGGGACTCTTTGATCGAGCCGAAACGAAAGGATAGGAGAACGCCAATCGCTCATTTTTTCACCTTCGATTTTGCAAGATAGACAAAGAACGGCGCACCGACGATCGCAGTCATTACGCCAACGGGAAGCTCTTGAGGTTTTAATAACACGCGCGCTGCAATGTCTGATACTAAAAGTAGAATTGCACCAAGTACGGCTGAATAGGGCAAAATCCAGCGGTAGTCTGTTTTGATAAAGAATCGCACCACATGAGGAACGACTAAACCCACAAAGCCAATCGGGCCTGCGATCGCAACCGAACTTCCTGCAAGTAAAACAATGCTAATTGCCGTCAAGATCTTAATCCAAACAGTCTGCTGTCCCAAACTTGTTGCAACATCTTCCCCTAAACTAATCGTTGTGATTTGACGACCCAGCAAAAATGCAATCAACAATCCAGCACCGAGAAACGGTAAGACCTGCAAGAACAAGCTAAAATCGCGCCCTGCGAGTGATCCTGCCAACCAAAAGCGAATCTCCTCAAAGGTGCGCTGACTGACGATTAGAATTGCTGTCGTGATTGAAGAAATCAACGCAGATATGGCGGCTCCTGCAACCGTCAAATTGAGCGGAGTTGCGCCTCCTCGTCCAAGAGTACCGAGAAAATAAACGAGGATTGCTGCGATCGCGGCTCCCAAAAATGCAACTCCCGCATAAACCGTTAACGAGGAACTACCAAACAGAAACAAGCTAATTACAACCGCCAATGCTCCGCCTGCTTCAATCCCTAAAATTCCAGTTTCCGCAAGTGGATTACGGGTTAAGCCTTGCATTAACGCACCTGAAACCGCGAGGGCAGCACCGACTGACATTGCGATTAGCGATCGCGGTAATCTCACAGTTTGGATCACCAGATGATCGAATGAATTGTCAAATGTTGTGAATGATCCCAAAATTGTCGCTAATGGAATGTCTCTTGCACCAAGAGTGACACTGTAGATTAGAACGAGGAGTAATGCGATCGCACCTAAACCGAGTCCTAATATAGGCGAAATGGCAGGTTTGAAGACTCTAGGTAGAATTGAAGTCATCGCGAAAGAAAGCGCTTAATGCAAATAAGTCCCAATTGTACCGTGTTGTTTGCGAAAAATCGTTTGCAAAGATGCAGATTTAACGATTTGTCGATCTGAGCCGTTGTGATGCAGTGTGGAAACTGGATATCGATCACACCTGAGATCGGTTCTATAATAGAGCTATCGACCTGTTGTCTCCTGAGTCCTATGGTGTTTTCTCTACCAGACCGATATATCAGCTTACTCACCGACTTTGGTTTTAAGCGGGTCTTTGGTACGGAGCCAAACAAGCATTTGCTGATCGATTTTCTCAATACGCTGCTGCCTAAATACCATCAGATTCGCGATCTGACGTTCAAGAATTCAGAGAAGCCAGGCAACACAGCGATCGACCGTAAAGCGATCTTTGATATCTATTGTGAAGCCCAGAACGGCGATCGCTTCATCGTCGAAATCCAAAAGGCAAAGCAGAATTTCTTCAAAGACCGCAGCGTTTACTATGCCAGCTTTCCGATTCAAGAACAAGCGGAAAAAGGCGAATGGAACTACGAACTCACCTCGGTCTACACGGTCGGCATACTAGATTTTATCTTTGATGATCACAAGCATGAAGAGACGTTGCTGCACATTGTGGAACTGAAGGATCAGCACTGTCGCGTGTTTTACGAGAAACTCAAGTTTATTTATATCGAGTTACCGAAGTTCAAGAAACCGTTGGAGCAGTTGGAAAGTCATTTTGATAAGTGGTTATTTTTATTTCGGCATCTGGCTCAACTAGATGCACCGCCGCCATCGTTGCAGGAGGAGGTGTTTGAGGAGTTGTTTGAGGTGACGGAGATTGCCAACTTCTCGCCTGATGAGCAACGTAGCTATCAGAGTAGTTTGAAGGCTTACCGAGATTGGTATGCGATCGAGATGACGGCACGGCAGGAAGCGATGGAGCAAGGGCGAGAACAAGGGCGAGAACAAGGGCGAGAAGAAGGACGGGAAACACAGACGATCGCATTATTGACCCGTCTTTTAACCCGGCGACTCGGACAGGAACTCTCTGAAGAGACAAGATCGCGCCTTTCCAGTCTGCCGCTCCCCGTTCTCGAAGACCTCAGTGAAGCGTTGCTAGATTTTTCTGAAATCAGCAATTTGGAAATATGGTTAGCCGCACACGAATAACCTCATTATTCCGCCTTTCCGGTGCGTTGACGGGGTATTTTTTGGGGTCATCGAAGATAGTACAATTGCTCAAGTGCTCAAGTTGTTTGAGTTCAGGCAAGATGCGGCATGACCCAATTTTGGCGTTGCTGAATAGGGGCATTGCTGAGTCGTGGGATGAATTGCCCCAAAGCAGAGGGAACGTAAGTGGGCGATCGCTTGCTGCAAGTGAATCGGATCGTGATGGAGTTTGCTCAACATCAATCCGCCTTCTAAACAGATAATCAATAGCGTTGCGGCTGCCTTAGCATCGACGGTCGAATTCATTTCACCGCGTTTGATGCCTCTTCGGATGATGCGAACAATCCAACTGTGCCAGTGTTTCATTTCTCGACTTGCCTGTTCTCGCAATCCCAGCAAGGCATCATCAGATTCGATCGCTGTATTGAGTAACGGACAGCCACTAGGAATGGGAGGATCGCGAAAAAACTGCTGAAAGACGGTCATAAAGGCAAGTAGTTGACTAGGTGCAGAATCATGACCCTTATAATGCCGCTGCATAGTGTTGACGCACTAGACGCACCGAATAATTGAATGTTTCCAGAGCTAATTGCTCTTTACTCTCAAAGTGGTTGTAGATTCTTCCTTTCTGTAATCCTGCGGCTTGCATGATAGCGGCGATCGAAGCCCCCGCATAGCCTTGTTGATTGAAGATCGGGGCTGCCTGTTGCAGAATATCAAGTTTTGTTGTCTCGCCTTTTCCCATAGAAGACCGATCTGTCACTTTAAGCCTAAGACTAAGAGAATGGGTTGAAGAAGTCAAGCTGTTGAGATCCAACAGGCTAACTTTTTAGTTAGCGCAAAGCGCAACTGCGAAGCAAACGCACAATTAAAAAACAGCTAAAGTCGTCAAGGCAATTAAGCAACTAAACTGAATCACTAAGCTCAAAAGCCGCAATCTTGGATCGAGACCTGCAATGTGGATCACGGAGTGTAGCATCCGACATGCAATGTAAATCCAGATTAAGATATCGATTCCAGTTCCAGAGGTTCCTTGAACAGTCAGGAGAAATACGACTCCCAGGTATAAAGGTAAGTTCTCGACTAAGTTGGCGTGTACCCGGTAAAGCCGCCAAAGCAAGCTTTCATCGTTTGGGATGGCGAAGTCTTTGATCGAGCCACCCGTTGCTAGATGCCGGATTCTCACGACGATGAGCAGAACCGCGATCGCAATAGTCCATAGAATAAAAGTCACTAATCCCCAAAGTGGAGCAGTCATCTCGTTTAACATTTGCATTTCCTCTTCTGTAACTTGTCAGTAGCTCAGAAGGTAAGCCACTGGTTTTACCAGTGCGACTTGAACAGCTTTTAGCGTTTCCGGCGTTCCTGAGCGCGTGTAAAGTAACTCCCACGGTGGCTTGAACCGAACCGTAGGAGGATAAACACATGTCGGAATTGTATCAAAGCCTTTCTCACAGCAAGTGGGATTGCAAGTATCACGTGATTTTCGTGCCCAAGTATCGTCGAAAGACCATGTTTTTGGAGTTGCGGCAATATTTGGGGCCGGTGTTTCATGAGTTGGCGCGTCAAAAAGAATGCCAGATCATCGAAGGACATTTGCTGGTGGATCATGTGCATCTGTGCATTGCGATTCTGCCGAAACATGCCGTGTCGTCCGTGATCGGCTTTCTCAAGGGCAAAAGTGCCATTGCAATTGCCCGTCGATTCAAAGGCAAGCAGCGCAATTTTGAGGGAGAGAATTTCTGGGCACGGGGCTACGCCGTCTCAACCGTTGGATTTGAAGAGGAGGTGGTGCGTCGGTATATCCGAGAGCAAGAAGTGTTTGAGCAAAGTGGACGATTCTAATTGACTCACAGACACCTTCAGCAAGGACACCCGCCCTTGGGGCGGTCACATTCATCAAGCCACCAGCTTTGCTGGGGGTGTCTGACTCGCGGTCAATCTTCTTAACTCCTACCCAATTCAGTCCAACCGCCGTCCACAACCAGTTCTTCTCCCAGCACAAAGGAAGCTTCATCGCTGGCTAAAAATAGCACTGCTTTGGCAATCTCTTCCGGTTGTCCGAAGCGTTTGAGCGGAATTGACTGCTGAAGTTTTGTCGTCACTTGCTCTAACTGTTCTTGAGAAATTCCAGTTTTGCTGATAATGGAGGTTTTTACTGGGCCTGGACTTACTGCATTGACTCGGATACCCTGTTCAATCAGTTCGGCAGCTAACACGCGAACGAGAGACCGTAGTGCAGCTTTAGAGGCAGCATAAATACCTGAATAGGGCATCCCTATCTGATTGTTGATTGAGGTGTTGAAGACAATGCTGCTGTTTTTGGACATCAAAGGAATGGCTTTCTGTACTGTGAACAATGCCCCCTTAAAGTTAATGTCCATCGTTTCGTTGATAAATGCCTCATCTACATCGAGTAGTGAACTGAATTTAGCAATTCCAGCATTAACAAATAAAACATCCAGTCTGTGCCAGCGTTCTTCAATCTGAGCCAATGCACGGTCTAAATCAGTGGGAGATCGTACCTCCGCCCGAATTGCTAAAACCTCTGTTCCAAGAAGTTTAGAAGCTTGTTCCAATCGCGCTTGATTTTGACCGATGATGGCAACCTTGGCTCCTTCTTGTAGAAACAGTTGAGCCGTTGCCAGCCCAATTCCACTGGTACCACCCGTAATCAGAGCAATTTTTCCATTCAATCGAGACATACAAGCACTCACTTTCAATCGCAACTGACAACAGCTTAGGAAGCTTGCGGTTGAGAAGGCTAGAAAAAAGTTGCGGGATTTTGGGATATTCTTGCGCTCACGCTTGCTGGAATTGTCTTGGAGTCACACCCAAGTTCCGCTTAAAGCATCGGGTCAGATGGCTTTGATCGCAAAAGCCGACTCGACTCGCAATCTCTGCAATGCTGA
Organism: Phormidesmis sp. 146-33; assembly: GCF_052939515.1. NCBI lineage: Bacteria > Bacillati > Cyanobacteriota > Cyanophyceae > Leptolyngbyales > Leptolyngbyaceae > Phormidesmis > Phormidesmis sp. 146-33. The sequence continues at coordinate 23,370 of NZ_JBJPHU010000070.1, read as the reverse complement.
GTTGACTGTGTTGGAGTAGGAATTTAGCTTTCTCAACCCGGCACTGCAAAATGTATTGATGCGGCGTGAGATGTGTGGATTGCTTGAACAGACGTAAAAAATGGTAGGGACTCAATTGAGCAATTTCTGCCAGTTCAATCAGCTTGATGTCTTGGTGAAGATGCTCATTGATGAATTCCCTGATTTGTTGCACTTTTAGTTTCGATAATCCATCCGCACCACTCGATAACTTTGGTTGGATTGTGCAGTAGTTCCGCAGCAGATGAATGGCTAAAGTGGTTCTGAGGCTATCGATCAACAACTGCCCTCCGATTTTACTCTCCTCCACTTCTTGTCTCAACGTAGAAACAATGCCTTGAATGAGGGCATCTTGCTGAGTCATGAAGTAGGGAATGAGTTCAATGCGATCGGGATTCACCCAATCTTGACCCACTTGGTGAAGTAGCGCAGGGTCGATTGCCACGATCGTAAACTGGGCGGTGATGCTCCAATTACATCGCTGCGAAATGCCTGCGGGGATGATAGCAATGTCTCCGTCGTAGCGGGCTTCTCGTTTCAGTTTGCCGTCTAGCCATCGCTCTCCCAATCTCATTTCATCATCTAGAGAGATTGTGCTCGGCGGACAGTAAGCAATCACATGCCAGTTTGCTTCATGCTCAGGGGTATCGAATTGGGGTTGGTGATGATGTTCAAAATGGATCTGCTCCCAGCCGCAGCTTTTGAGCACCGCAGGACGCGGCAGCAGAAAATCGGAGGTCTGTTCCTGGCTAAAGTCAATGTTCTCGATTTCTTGCTCTGTCATTCTCATCGTGAACGCCTCCCAACTTGTTGAACTCCCTTAACATTAGACTTCCTGCACGAATCATAGATGCCCTCCGACTAAAGTCGGGGCTACAAGAGCAAAGTGTGCCTTCGCACACTAAAGAGGCGATTTTAACCGTTAGTCCACGGAGGTGGACTTTGTTCTGATAGCAGCGATTTCAATCGCCAGGTATTCATGCAGGAAGTCTATTTAAGTGAATGCTTAATTACTCTGGAATCAGTTAAGCATTTACTTAATCATTTTACATAAGCCGACCCAGTGCCAGCGGGAGCATCCCAACTGTGCAAATCTGAATCGGATGGCATAAAGTGAACGGGTTCTCATTTTAGGAGTAGAGGCAATGACTCCCGACCAACAAGCCCGACTGAAAGCCTACATCCGAGAAGCGGCGAGCATTCTCTACGAAGTCAGGGAACAAGAGATGCAAACGATCGGGGCATTCGTTCGTAAATTCCATAGGCCATGCGGGGTAAAAGGGGTGGTTGCACTGATAATATAGCGACCAAAGCCGATCGCTGGAGCTTTCTCAAGGGCAAGGAGATGGGCACTCGCCACGTCTTCTAGATCTACTCTGCAATAGAGCAATTCGTTTGCCTTGATGTTACTATCCGGGTAAGCCAGTCGCGTTTCTAGGTGATTGTCTTCTTCTGGAAAAAACCGCGAGGTTCGTAGAACGAGACAAGGGAGACGTTGATTCCGGTAAACCAGTTGGCACAAATCTTCTGCGGCAGTCTTGGTCACACCATAGATGTTTTTGGGAATAAGCATCACGTCCTCGGTAATCCAAGCCGTAGGCGCATCGGCAGGCGGTGTGAGCGCGCTACCCAAGGTGCTGGTTGTGCTAGTGAAGATAAAAGCTTGTACACTGTCTGCCACAGCTTCTTCCAGAAGATTGAGCGTCCCTGTGATGTTAGTGTCCACAAAGCTTTGGCGACTATGGGTCGAGACATGAGGTTTGGTAGAGTCGCGGTATGAAGGACGGCATCCACCCCTTTCAGGCATTGTTTGACCCGATCGCGATCGCAGATAGAACCAATGGTACGGGTAAAGTCCGTCTTGATCAGATCAATGCCAACGACATCATGCTGGGTGTTTTGTAAGGTACGAACCAACGCTTCACCCAAATGCCCCGCACTGCCTGTAACCAAGATTTTCATACCCATACCAATTCGTTGTCGTGGATTCACGCTGCGATCGTCAATATTCTGTGTGCCTCAGTTCACTTCTTCTAAGGTGGCTTGCGCTATCGTTGCCGCTGATGGTTTATGGTCATGAAGTGATGCCACTGCCCGTCATCGCTCAATGCATGAGAAGTCATGATCCGATGATCGTCGCTTTTGAATTCGATCACATCTTTGTATTTTGCCATCTTTCCATCGCCCGTCATGGCTGGGCCCTCGGAATAGAGCGTGAGCATCGTTTCATCTGCGCTCAGTTCACCTTCGTACTGCCAAAGATAAGTCATCATTGACCCAATCCAGGTGCCCACGTATCGCTGTTGCTGCGGGTCATAACCAAGCGTCACTAGGGTTGTCGCATGACCACATCCTGGCATCTCACCTTGCCCCTCAGCGAGTACCCAAAGTCCACCGATCGATCGCACATGCTCAGTTCCCGTTGCTTTTTCGGGAGGCTGATCTGATCCCATTGTTACTTCGGTTTCATACGTCCACTCGCCGACAAGTTTTTGAAGCCACTGATGTTCCTTTTGTGGTTCATTATGCAGGGTTGAGTCTTGTTGGGTTTGAGTTGTCTCCATCGTTTTATCTCCATTTAATGAATCATTGTGGAGGTGCAATCCACCTCAGTTCCTAAAAGATGACGAGTCAAGCATCCTTCTCGCAGTTCACCATCCACGGCGTACCAAATTGATCGACTAACATCCCGAATCGAAATGCCCAGAAAGTTTGCTCAAAGGGCATCCTGACGATCCCGTTTTCTGCTAGAGCGTAAAAAATCCGTTCTGCCTCAACAGGTTCGTCAATGCTGATCTGCACATAGAAGCCTTGAGGGGGTTCAAAATAGCTCGGTGGACTATCTGATCCCATCAAGAGACGCTCACCTAAATCGAGGCAAACGTGCATGATCTTGTCGTGCCATTCAACGGGCACCTGTTCTGCTGAGGGGGCTTCCTTGTGAGTCATCATCATGACAATTTTGCCGCCGAAACAGTGTTCATAAAACTTGAACGCTGCTTCACAGTTGCCGTTGAACATGAGGTAAGGATTGAGTTTCATGACGTACTCCTTTTGATTCAGGAATTGGATTAAGAACTGAGTGTGAAAGCGGCTTGAGATGTTAGTTTGGCAAGCCTGCAACCTCGATGACAGGACGAATTTCGACCGTGCCGACTTTTGCTCCAGGAATCTGAGTGGCGATCGCGATCGCTTCATCAAGATCCTGGGCATCAATCAAGAAAAACCCGCCGAGTTGTTCGCGCGTTTCAGCAAACGGCCCGTCAGTCACAAGACTTTTACCGTTGCGAACCTGGACACTCGTGGCTGTTGCGATCGAGTGGAGCGGGGCAGTAGAGAGAAACTGTCCCTTAGCATGGAGGGCTTGAGCAAGCTGTGCGGATTCTACATAACAGCGTTCTCGTTCGATTTCACTCAAAGCATCTTCTGCCATGTAAATTAGCAGGATATATTTCATCGATTAATCTCCCTCGTTCTGGTTGTAGGCTTGCTGCAAGCGAGCAATATCAATCTTGTTCATTGTGAACATGGCTTGCATGACGCGGGTTGCTCTGTCGGCATCCTTGTCCTTGAGCATTTCCGTGAGCGATCGCGGCACGATTTGCCAAGACAGTCCGAACTTGTCTTTCAGCCAGCCACATTGACTTTCACTTCCCCCTGCGGACAACTTGCTCCACAGCGTGTCAACTTCTTCTTGTGTTTCGCAGTCCACACTGAGGGAAATGGCTTCGGTGAATGGAAATTCTGATCCGCCGTTGAGTGCCTGAAACTGCTGCCCTTCAATCTCAAAGAGCAGGGTAAGCACTTTGCCTTTGTGTTCGGGCATGGCATCGCCGTAGTGCGAAACCTCCAAAATCTTGCTGTTCTTGAAAATGCTCAGGTAGTAGTTGACTGCTTCTTCCGCATTAAAGTTAAACCAGAGGCAGGGGGTGATTTTCTGTGTGGTTGTCATGATGATTTCCTTTTTTAGCAGGATGGAAATGGTTTCACCAAAAAGGCTATTGGGGTTCGTAAGTGTTAACCACAATGCCGTCTGTGTAAGCAGTAGAGTTTGTTAGCTTCAGAGGCTCGCGACCTGTGAACACCCGCATCCCGTTTCCGATCGCCACAGGGTTGACAAAGAGATTCAACTCGTCAATTAACCTATTTTCGAGCAGTGAGGAAACAAACGTTGCGCCGCCATACACGAGGATATCTTTGCCCGCTTGATTCTTGAGGTGGTTGACCGCTTTAACGATCGAACCATTTTCCACTCGGACATTCTGCCCATCCACTCGGTCAACAGTCTTACTGAACACCACTTTGGGAATGCTCACCATTTTTTGAGCGAACGAGTACTCAGGGCTATTTGGTTGAGTTGTCACCTGCTCCCAGTACTTGATAAAACCCTCGGTCATTTTCCTGCCGAGCAAAATCGTGTCGCTCGTATCCGTGAGATAGTTGATGAAAGAATGGAGTCTTTCATCCGAGGTCGAATCCAACTGACCCAGGGCCATCCAGTCTAACTGACCCTCCGAGCCTGCAACAAAACCGTCAACGGTAATTTGCATTTGCAGTTTGAGTTTTCTCATGCTTCCTCCAGGGTTGATTTGTCTCGTTTCATATCAATTGCCCCTTTTGTGTTCCTCTATCAGTGAGTCGAACGGCGTTGACTCAGATCGACACCTCACAGAAAACTTTTATCATCGAATGCGATCAAATGTACTATGTAGTACGATCGAGTTTCACCTCCGTTGCTTCCCTTTGTCAGTCAGTCGAACGGCAACTGCTCAGATCGACACCTTGCCCAAAAATTTTGATGATTCGGTATGAACTCAAACGCAAAGTCAGATGTCACCCAAGCAATCACCTCCGTTTATCGTGCTGAATGGGGGCGAATTATCGCCACGCTGATCCGGTTATTGGGGGATTTTGATGTAGCTGAAGAAGCGGCACAGGAAGCCTTTATCGCCGCTGTGAATCAGTGGCACTCTAGCGGCATTCCAGATCTTCCTCGTGCCTGGATCATCCGAACTGCCCAATACAAAGCGATCGATCGCCTTCGCCGCCGAACCCGACTGACCGAAAAACTGGAATGGTACGCAGCATCGGGGTTAATTCCCTCAAGCGAGGAGCCGACCTACGATAGTGATGAAATTCCCGACGATCGCTTGCGGCTGATCTTCACCTGCTGTCATCCGGCATTAGCGGTCGAGGCTCAGGTGGCGCTGACGCTGCGAATGTTGGGCGGACTGGAAACCGATGAGATTGCCCGCGCCTTTCTTGTACCCCCAACAACGATGGCACAACGGTTAGTCCGTGCCAAGCGCAAGATTCGAGATGCAGGGATTCCATACAGTGTGCCAGATCTGTCTCACCTGCCTGAGCGAGTTGATGCAGTGCTGACGGTGATTTATTTGATTTTTAACGAAGGGTATGTTGCGACAAAAGGCGAACTGGTGAGAGCCGATCTGTGTGCCGAAGCCATCCGGTTGGGGAAACTGGTGCGGAAATTAATGACACCGCAACCGCCCGCAGGAGTGACCGCACTGGTCGCCCTCATGCTGCTACACGACGCTCGCCGCGATGCCCGTCTTGATGCGGCAGGCGATCTCGTTCTGCTCGAAGATCAGGATCGCTCTCGTTGGAATCAACGCCAAATTGGTGAGGCACTCCCGCTAGTTGAGGAAGCGCTGCGGGGCGAACCGAGTCCGTTCGCTGTACAAGCTGCGATCGCTGCCCTCCATTGTCAAGCCGCACGGGCAGAAGAGACGGACTGGGCGCAGATTGTTCGGCTCTATGATGTCCTGGAGCGCTTACAACCTTCTGCGATCGTGTCCTTGAATCGGGCGGTTGCGATTGCCTTCAGCAACAGCGAAGCTCCCGCGATGGTCGAGAGTCCTCAAGCGGCACTGGAACTCATTGATGCACTTGCCCCTGAACTCGACGATTACCATCTGTTTCACGCCGCACGAGCCGATTTACTGCGTCGGGTTGGAGCCTTAGAAGCCGCCGCCCAAAGCTACATGCAAGCACTCGCACTTGTCACGAATGAGAGCGAACGTCGGTTTCTCGATCGTCGGCTGCGCGAAGTTCAGTCTTAACGTCTTGAGTTAGGATTTCTACATACCCTTCTGTTCCCTGTACACGGATTCGTTGCCCATCTTTGATCAGTTTGGTCGCATTTTCTACTCCCACAACGGCTGGTAAGCCATATTCACGGGCGATCACTGCTCCATGCGTCATCAGTCCACCCACTTCGGTGACGAGACCTTTGATGGAGACAAATAAGGGTGTCCAGCTAGGGTCAGTGAAGCAGGTGACTAATATATCTCTATCTTCTAGATCGGCATCTTCCATGTTGAGGATGACCCGTACGCGTCCTTCTATCACTCCGGCAGAAACAGGTAGACCTACAATCGCTTTAGCTGGGAGATTTTCTCGCTTGTACTCCCCTGCAATGATTTCGCCATCAGACGTGATTACCCGTGGAGGAGTTAGTTTTTCATGTAGTTTGTACTCGTCTTTTCGTTTGTTGATGATTTGGTGATCCAGTTTATTTGTGAGTACGACTTCGCGAAGTTCTTCAAAAGTGAGGTAGTAAATATCTTCTTTTTCAGGAATCACGTTTGCTTGTACGAGTGGTTCGGCTTCTTTCAGCAGAGCCTGCTTATAAACGAAGTAGCGATTAACCATGCCGTATTTTGGATATTCCCGATAACCGATGAAATTTCGGATCAGGTCGATCATTCGTTTTGTTTCTTTGACTTTTTGTTCACCCTCCGGTAATAGCTGCAATCGTTCTAATAACTCCTGTTCTTTGCTCAAAGCCTGCTGTCGTCCTTGCTCAAATTTGCGATCGCTTTCACTAGGCTCAAAGTTTTTGATGTGACTGAGAATAATGGGGATGAGTGTCGTTGGTTTCTCGCTCCAACGGGTTCTAGTAATGTCGATCTCACCTGCACATCGCATTCCGTATTTGTTGAGAAAATCATAGATAGCGTCCCTGGTCTCTTGTCCACCCTCAAACTGAATCAGTTCATCCAGAAAGTTGTCATCTTCTACACGTTGTAAATACTCCATTACTTCTGGATAAGGACGAATCACATCTGCGACATCCAATAGCGCCAGACCCATTTCCGAAGTGATATTGTTTGGCACAGATTGAGAAAGTGTGTCTGCGGCGTTTTTCTCACCTAACCATTCGTTCATTTTTTCATTGATCCATAATGAAGCATTCATAGCAGTCATGATCACACCAAAACTTTGTGGATCAGACAGTATCTTCTTTAATTGCTGGATATCTTCCAGGATAAAATCAAATAAATCTGATCCTGATTTCGATTGGATATTTTGTTTTAACTCGTCTATTAAGGTTTGACTACGCTGAATCAAATCAGCAACGATCGCCGGATCGTATTCGTTTAGTGTTTGAAAATCCGCAACCGACCTCCCTTGATTGCTTTCACCAGCACTCTGTTCTTGCTGATCAGGCAACGATTTGATAAAGTCTCCCCGCTCTATGAGGGTCGTCAGTGCGTCTTTGATGAGCGGATCGGCTTTTCCCAGGACATTTAATATCGTTTCTCTGCTAGCAGGTGAAGCCAGCATATCTGTAACATCAACAAACAACCTTCCACCAGCGTTAAACATGGGTCGCGCAGCTGTTAACTGCCACAAAGAGATTCCCAATAGTTTCATGGCATCGGTCATCATTTGTTGGTGACCGACAGAGACATAGACGTGATTTTCTCGATCGTTCGCTTCAGGAATGGGAAATAAAGTCGTGATTGGACGACTCTGAACAATGTAAAACGTATCATTAACCAAACACCATTCGATGTCTTGGGGACAGCCAAAATGTTCTTCGATCGTTCTGCCGATGCGCTCAAGCTGTAAAATCTGCTCATCCGTCAGCGCTTGCCGATTCTGTCTCTCAGGTTCAATCTCCTGTTCTTTCGTACCGCCATCTTTTAAGGCATAAATCGCCAGTTTCTTGGTGGATATCCTCTTATCGATAACCTTGCTGTTACACACTTTATAGTTATCAGCATTCATCAGCCCAGAGACCAAAGCCTCACCCAGCCCAAAACTGGCATCAATGGATAGCACTTTCCTGCTACAAGTGACGGGATTGGCTGTAAATAAAATTCCTGATGCCTGCGGGAAGACCATCTTTTGAACAACTACGGACATCTGAACTTTACGGTGGTCGGAGCCGTTTTTCAGGCGGTAAATGATTGCCCGATCGGTAAATAGTGATGCCCAGCACTTGCTGATATGCTTTAGGATTGCCTCTCTTCCGATAATGTTCAGATACGTATCCTGCTGACCTGCAAAGGAGGCGGTTGGTAAATCCTCAGCAGTTGCGCTGGATCGTACTGCATAGGCATTTTTCTCACCCATCCTGGAGAGGGCGTGGGTGATCTCTCTATTAATGTCTTCAGGGATGGCTATTGCTTCGATGACCCTGCGAATCTCACCACTCAGTTCAGCGATTTTATCCCGGTCTTCCACCTTGAGAACCGATAACTGATCCAGTAATTCGTGAATCGACGGCGTTTCCCCAATGATTCTTTTAAAAGCTTCAGTAGAAATACAAAAGCCATCTGGTACGCGGATTCCTTTAATCTTGGAAAGTTCTCCCAGGGTTGCGCCTTTACCCCCAACGACTGTGAGTTTCGTTTTATCAATATCTTGAAAACGGAGCACAAATGAACTCATCAGGTTCCCTCCTTTGGCAATTCATACTTTGATAATTAGTTGGGTAAACCAACTGACTTAATGAAAAATACAACTCGTTCCACTTCTCGAAATCCGACTTTTGCATAAAATTCATGACTTGCAGAATTATCTAGAAGGGCATCCAAAGCAAGTTCGATACATCCCTGTTCACGCGCCCACTGCTCGGCATACTGAATTAGCGTTCTACCGACATCTTGATTGCGGTATTCAGCTTTGACATAAATTCCTTCTATGTAGGCTACAGGGCTTTTAGTTGCGTCTGGAACATAATCAGAGCGTAGCGATAGATTCATAAACGCGATCGCACAGCCCTGATCATTCCTAACCAGAACGGCTTGTTCTCGATCAGAATGCAGAAGATTGGTGAGACTAACTTCCATTTCGGCAGAAGAGTAATCCGACCATAGCTCCAGTGCTAAGTTTAGCCACTCTTGAAAACTATCCTGAGTAACTTTGCAAATTTCCATTTTGAGATTATTTTTCCTTTGCTTGTCGATCGCGGAACATCTCCATCAAAAAATTGCGAAACCCTAGCTTTGAGTAGAAAGGAGCATTCCAGGGAATGTCTCGAAAGGTGGATAACGATACGATCGCATAGCCCTGCTGTTTTGCCCAAGCACAAACTGTACCCACCAATGCAGATCCAATTCCTCTTCGCCCATGTTGGGGAGCAACGTCTATTTGTTGAAGGTAGAGCGTGCCATCCACTTCACAAGCGATCGCATACCCAACGACTGCTCCATACTGATCCACCGCAACCCACACCCGTCCTGCTTGAGATTGCTGCTGCACAACCTCTAGTGGTAATGGATCAGCATCCACCAAAAAGGCATAGGGCGTATCCAGAAACAACCTAGCGGCTGACCGTTCGATGTGAGACAGCAGTAGTAATTCTTCAGCGCGAGCAGAGCGGATGTGATAGCCCGATTCAAGAGCCATTGTGGGCAATTCGCAAATATGATTCTGATCGCGTCTAATGTTCATTGAAAATCTCACTTTGTCGATCGCGGGTAAAGCCTTGCCATCCCTTGTGGTTCATGCACATACTTACCCGCCTGTGAAGGTTGGTAAATCTCTATGTTTGATGTTTCGTCCATAAAAAAGTTGTGTTCCATTCTAGCGCTTTTAAATGGTCAGGCAACTGGCTTGGTTATCCATTGGACGAGTTGAATGACAACACCGTTTGGATCTGTGACTTGAAAGAACCGCTCTCCCCAGGGTTCTGTTTCGATCGAGGTTGTAATTGCCACACCTTCTGCTTGGATTCGGGCGTATTCCGCATCAATATCATCCACGACAAAAACAATGAGTAGCCCATCCACTCGATGTCCGCACATATGAATCGGTTTGAAGGTTTCCAGTCCAGTGCGGAGAAAGATCAGGTTAAAGCCAGCATCCGGTCTAGAGAGCGATACAAAGCCATCGGCGGACATCTCTTCATAGAAGCCAAAATGTTGCTTAATGAAGGTCGCCGATGCGGTGACATCATCGACATTGAGTGAGATCGCGGAAGCCGTAATCTGCATAAATTACCTTGGTACAAACTAATAAATTATGATGCAGGATTGATCGGCAAGGATTGTAAAAAAATGACCTTAATCAAGCAAAACCACATGGCAGGGATGAAAGCCACGTTGTGCCAGGTATTCAGTGGGCGTGCAATTAGCAAACGTCCGAAAATCATGAATAAAATGTGACTGATCGAAATAACCACAGGCGATCGCAATGTCCGCCCAATCAACCTGATCTTTGCCGGATGCCAGGTCAAGGGCTTGCTGTAAGCGCCGAACCCGACAAAATAGCTTAGGAGTTAGCCCCACTTGATCTCGGAATAGTTGGTTGAAATGGCGGGTACTGAAGCCAATTTTATCGGTGACTTCGCTCACTCTGGTGGTTGGATCTCTCCTAAACTCTTGCAATGCCATCGCGATCGCGGCATGTCGATCAAGCGGTTTCATCACCATCAGCAAAAATTGCTCCAAAACCTCAAAGCGGCTTGCTACGGTTGGCAATGCTAGAAGGCGATCACGCAGTTCAGTCGCCCGACCCTGCCATAATTCATTTAATGAAATTCTCTGGTTGTGCAACTCCCCCGCAGGCAACGTAAAAAATGGGGCATTGCCTCCCGGTTTGAAATGTACGCCCATCATCGATATCTTGCTGTCATTGTTGATAATGAAGCTTTCAGAATGGGTACCGCAAATCATCATGCCGTTGGTACTGCCGATTTGCGGTTGCCTTCGGCACAGCAAAGCTGAACGACGATCGCGATCAAATAGTGGAATCTTATCTTCATGTAGATTGATCACCAATTCCATCGAACCGATCGGCAACAATCGAGACTGCGCTTTAGGTAAGTTCTCACCTTCTCGACTCCAGAGCAGTTCAACAAATTGCGAGAGCGGCGGTCTCACTTGGTAAGTCTGATAAATCATATGGTTTTGCCAGTCGATCAACACTAACAGATGATCTTTAAGCTACCGTACCAACCCAAAAATTGAGTCGCACAACTATCCGCTTTAGAGGACGTAAGAGCGGATGCCAAGGAGGTGAGAGAGCAAGACCTGTGGAATAAGCAATTTCCTCTGCAACCGCTTCAATCGGTTTTCCCTCGGTATTGAGATGATCTGCGAACTTTTCGTCTGACAAAGCGTTCAAGCATCGATCCAGGTGACGCGCACCCCAAGAGTTGCTGCCATCACCGCGCCATCGCAACCGACGCAGAATCGTCTCGCGAGAAGCCAATAAAGTAAAGTGATACACCTGTAGTCCCTCTAGACGCAATGCCCCGACGATTTGCTCATAGTAGAGCGGATTGACGACTGTCATCGGAACAATGATGACTCCTGAGAAGTTCTCAGCAACGTATCGCAAACTTTTGTAAGTAAACTCACGCCAGACGGGATGATCCTGGAAGTCTCGATGCATTTCTAACGGCACAATTTTGCGAATAGAGAAGCCAATTTGCTCAGGATCGAACACAAAGCTACCCGGAATGCGGCTGTGTAGCTCAAAGGCAGTCTGGGTTTTGCCAACTCCGAAGGCTCCATTCAACCAAATAATCATCAGCAATCGCAATCTTCCTGATCGACTACAACCTAGCACTAGTTTGATATTGAGTCACGCAAACCGACGCTCTGAGAACATTGCCTCGATCGCCAAGAGTAATCTCGAAACGAGCCACTACCTCTGAGAGATTTTGAGTCTCTGTTATCCGGCACTACGACAACCCACAACGATGGGTTGATGCAGAATTCCATCCAAACGCTGAACATCTGTAAAGCCGACTTCTCGAAAAAGAGCCATCAGCCGATCGACTGTAATTGCATAGTAGCGGGACAAACCAGCCGTAACACGAGCAGGAATCCCTTCTCTCACCTCGCGCACGAAGTACATCGCCACGTCGTAGACATCATCATTCCAATCACGAGTTTGAAACACAAAATAACGATCGCTGTCATCATAACGGAACCCATAAGACCACATTTGGGGGGAAGATCGATCTTCATCCGCCCGATAATCGCGGAGGCTCACGATCGCCACGCCATCTTGCCTCAAGCACCTGTAGAACCCCTGGAGCGCAACTCGGATCTCATCTTCGCCAGGGAGATGGGGCAGGGAGTTGTCAGCACTTAAGACAACATCAAATCCAGAACCATGAATTTCGGCACAGTGACGCATATCCGCCACTTTGAACGTCACGTCAAGTCCGCGTGTTGCTGCTTCTTTGTGCGCCCGATTAACCGCTGCTGCTGATAAATCAGATGTCGTTACCTGATGTCCGAGGGCTGCGAGTCCCAGGGTTTGCGTCCCGATGCCGCAGGAAACATCAAGAATAGAGAGGGGTGCTGAACCGACGAAATTGCTAACGACCCCGTTCAATGCTTCCCCCTGCTGTTTGATGGCTTCGTTCCAATTCGGGTAAACCAGGTGATAAAGACTGGCAATTTCGTCGTACATACCAAAATTGACTCCGGCTGAATTAAAAACCGTGACACTCTGTCTCTGAGGATTTTATGTAAACGCTGTATATTCCAGGTCAGTCAGTACCTCTTTGATCGTGCGTTCCGCAAGGGCGACCAATCCAGGGTTTGTCTCAGCATAGTACGGAATAATCAGCACGGCTTGGTGGAGCGCATAACCTCGCGCTCGATTCCAGGCATCGTCGTCAACATCGAGCGCAGCACGAAACACCGATCGCCCAATTGGATTGAAGACACTCCAGGCAGCAATAACATCCGCAGCCGGATCACCCACACCGATGCCGCCAAAGTCGATAACCGCCCACAGCCGTCTGCCTTTCACAAGCAGATTCGATCGCAGCAAGTCCGTGTGTATCCAGCCGGGTCTTCCGTCCCAGAGTGGCGTTTTAAGGGCGCTTCTCCAGGCGAGTGCAACTGCATTGTTGTCAACTACGCCCCGTGATGCTCCGATCGCCGTGCAGGTCACTGCATCGAGTTCGTGGAGTGGTCTACGTCCAGTTCGCGGTGCGCCGAGGGGATCGATGCAGCGGAGTTCGATGAGGAATTGCGCCAAGTCAGCAGCAGCCTGGCGTTCATCCTGAATCAGGTCATCTCGATATGAATGCCCCTCAATCCAGCAGTAAATTGCCCAAGGAAAGGGATACTCACTCGCTGGCTGACCCTTTGCAACTGGCTCAGGAATAGGCAGCGATAGATGGGGAGCAAGCTTCGGCAGCCAGTCCCACTCTTTCTCAATGTCTCGCGCCCATGACTCTAGGAGCGGGAATCGCGCACAGAGGTGGTCGCCGAGCCGATAAATCGCGTTTACCGTTCCTGTAGACTGGATTGGATGAATTGGCAAATTGGCGAACTGGGGGAACTGTGCAGCCACCAATTGTTTGACGAGAAACTCATCAATATCGACCTCCCCCTCATGCATCTTCATAGGCTCAAGCATCAATTAGAATGCCATTGATAAAAATTGTTGTATTATGCTTGTAGTATAGTGCGGCAATTCTAACTTGGCATTGATTGACTTGCTTCCAGGCAGCCAACGCGATGTGCTGGATTTTTGGCATCAACTGGAGTGGATATGGAAGTGCAAATTGAACCTTATGATGCTCAACACCTCGATGCTGTCGTTCAGCTTTCGCTTCGAGCATGGACTCCGGTGTTCGAGTCACTTCAGAACGCGATGGACGCTGAAGTGTACCGAGCATTTTATTCCGATGGTTGGCGGATAAGCCAGCAAAAGGCAGTCGAGGAGGTCTGTACTGCGGAGGATACTCATGTGTGGGTTGCGATTGACGCAGAATCTCCGGTAGGCTTTATCGCCGTTAAACTCCACTCGGAGGACAGCATGGGTGAAATCTATATGGTTGCAGTCGATCCAGACGTTCAAGGTCAAGGCATTGGCAGTGTTCTGATCGAATTTGCACTCTCCTGGATGAAAGAAGCTGGAATGTCGATCGCAATGGTCGAAACCGGAGGCGATCCGGGTCATGCTCCCGCCCGTCGTACCTATGAAAAAGCAGGCTTTGGACTGTTACCGATCGCTCGATATTTCAAGAAGCTTTAGCTGCTGATCGCACTCAATTTTGATCAGTTAGCAAATTTTTTAATTTGTTAGCTTGAAGAGAAAGAGCAGCATTCATCACCCGCTCATCTGCGAGATGCAATGAGATTGCTGACTCGATTGCAGAAATTTACTCATGCGGGTGGACGAACCATTCGGGTTATGGAAACATTGCTTTTACAGGCGTTGGTTTTACAGGAAGGCGATCGCACGCGATCGTTCGATTTCCTCCATCAAGCCCTGAACGTTCCTAGTCAAGGAAAATACATTCGTCTATTCTTGGATGAAGGGAAACCGATGGCAGAGTTATTGCAAATAGCTGTCTTTCAGGATATTCATGCTGATGCAGCCAAACGTTTGTTAACGATATTTAACTCAGTTGAAGAGAAAAAATCAACCATCATTCAACCGTTCGTTGAACCATTAAGCGCACGTGAACTCGAAGTAATCTGGCAACTGGGATGTCGAATCAAGCGATCGCAGACCAACTGTTTGTCAGCCTCGCTGCTGTTAAATGACACGCTCGCAACATCTATGGCAAATTAGAGGTGAACAATCGAACTCAAGCAGTCGCAAAAGCCAGAGAATTAAGACTTTTACCTTAGCAGAAATCTCTATGCCAAGACCTATCCTTTTGGCTAGTGAACCTCTGAAGCAGGCGCACCACAATACATCCAGATGCGAACTCCTGAAATGGGAGGTCTGACAATGAAAAAACAAATTGTTCATCTTTTTGTATTCAATACCTTATACCAAATCAATCTGTTAATGCTACAGATCCTTCGCCCCCTAAATCCCCCATTCTGGGGGACTTTGAAACCTAGAAAAGTCTTGACCTCTGGGGAACTCCTACATTCAAAGTCCCCCACTCGTGGGGGATTTAGGGGGCTGCAAGATCTGTAGCGTTCAAAGATCAATTTGGTATTAGCTGACTGGGAAACAGGTTTTGCGATCGCTGGAATCAACAACCCAGACATGCAAAAACATCCCGGACGTTACCAGGTACAAACAGTTGGTTTGAATGCTGAACCTATCACAACGATCGGCGGTGTAACGATTCTTCCCGACATTACCCTTGCCGAACTCGAACCTGGAGCAATGATGATTTTACCGGGAGGTGAAGCTTGGGATGCAGGCGAAAACTCGGAAATTTTGGAATCAGCCAAAGCACTCCTAGCAGCAGATATTCCTGTTGCAGCGATTTGTGGTGCAACCGTAGGACTCGCCCACGCCGGAATTCTAGATGATAAACCTCACACCAGCAATGCTCTAGCGTACTTGCAAGCGACCCGCTATCGAGGTGAAGCCCTTTATCACGACCAACCTGCGGTTACGGCTGGCAATGTGATTACGGCAAACTCAACCGCGCCGATCGAGTTTGCTTACCACATCTTCAAGAAGCTAGATCTCTATGAGCCTCCAGTTCTGAAAGCCTGGTATGGACTGTTCAAGACTGGAGAGGCTTCGTACTATTTCAAGCTGCAACAATTCACAACCTCGCCCAATTGATAGTGGGGGCAAAAATGAAAGCCATTGTACAGGAACAGTTCAAGACTGAACTTAGTAAAGCGAAATCGGCGATCGCGGCACAAGAGTTTGAGACGCTAAATCCCCCATTCTGGGAGACTTTGAAACTGGGGAATGGGTCTTGAAATCTAGGAAATCTCTCGGCTCAAAGTCCCCCAACTTTGGGGGATTTAGGGGGCATGATCAATTCTGCATTTCACGAGTGATTTGGGATTGCTATAGTGTGGATCTCGTTAGAATTCTGGGTTCACTTTTGAGGGATGGGAGCTAACTGCCGTAACAAATCATTTAGAATTTGTACTTCAGCAAGGGGGCCGCGCACCATTGTCAAATAAGCATCCATAAAATAAACCTGTCCAGTTTGAGAGATTGGCAGTGTCTTTAACAATGGAATTTGATTCCATGCTTGTTGTAGTTGTCGCCAGTCTAGAGGACGCTCATCCGCATCATTTTCGTTCCATCCGATCACAATTAAAATATCAGTTTCAATCTGGGGCAAAATCTCGATCGAAATCTGAGCATCTGCGCCTCCGAATCGGGAGTCATCTAAGCGAACATTCCTAAATCCTAATGCTTCAATTAAATCGGTATAAACACTGCGCTCCTGCCCAAAGGCATAAAAACCACTCGCTAGATCTCCAGAACTCAATAACAACACGCGGGGGTGAGTGTTAGTTATCGCAGCTAATTTCTCACGCGCTTTTGTAATACGCTCCTTTCGCGCAGCCATCAGCAATGGGATGACGGTTGCTCGATCGATCACTTGAGCAACTTGCTGAAGCGGTTTTTGCCATCCGTGTTGATCGTCGAGCAGAACGGTTGGCGCAATTTGGGTTAACAGGTCATTCTTGCCTTGAGTTCCTTGCCATCGTTCACCCAGGATCAAATCCGGTTTGAGCAACGCGAGTGCTTCTAAAGAAGGTTGAGAGCGATCGCCCAAATTAATTGGCTGCGTCGTCACGCGATTGCCTAAAAAAGGGATTTGCTCGATCGGGCGATTGAATGGTTGCCGACTTGCAGAAACACCTGCATAGGCAGCAGGCTGCTCTCCTAGAGATAGCAGAAGATCTAATCCATAGGGACTGAGGACGGCAATTTTTTGAAGTTGATCCTTCGGTGCCTCGCGCATCGGGATTGGGGGAACACTTCTGCTACAGCCCCAAACGAGCAGAACCGTTAGTGCAAGAATGGTCAGAGCGCGAACCCATTGAGCAACTATCATCGAACTGCTACCAAGTAAAACGATAACCGACTGTAATAGTTCTTCCCCTGGAAGCCGTATTGAACGTTTCATCAAAACCACCCAGGATTTGATTTTTCACATTGATGTATTGATTGTTGAATAAGTTTTGAATTCCAATATTCAATGTACCAGAGCCGAGCTTAATACTACTGACCAAATCGACCAAGAAGTAACTATCGATTCCAACTGGATCAATGCTAGCCGTGAAAGCGCGATCGCGGCTCCCAATATAAAGTGCCTGCAATCGATTTCGCCATCCCGGTAGCGTTTCATTCTCTACATAAGCGGTTAGTTTAATCGGCTGGACATCAAATGAACTGAGGGCAACGAAACTCCCTCCATCATTTTTCAGCTCGCCTTCGACCCAACTGATTGATCCTCCCAATTGCCAGGTTTTTAAGGGTTGCCAATCAAGCGCCAACTCTATGCCATAGTTTCGCTGCGGTGCCCGTAATAATTCCACAGAAGTCTCTGTCAATTGAGTTAATGCCCCCAATTCAGAGAAGCTATAAAACGCGGCTAGAGAGGCTTGAACATTTCGCCAGTTACCGCGCACTCCAATTTCATAGTTATTCACCTTTTGCGGAGCCGTTAGGATCACATCGCGCGTGAAATCAAACCCTTCGGGAGGACGGACTAAAGCACGTCCAATCGTCGGCAGTGAGAAGCCTTGGGCAAAATTAGCAAACAAACTAATTTGCTTTGTTGCCTTATACACAGCACCTGCATTGAACACAAAATCATCAACGGTTTTATCACCTCCGAATGCGGTGACATTGTTCTCCCCTGCCACAAACTGATCAAGTACCGACACTCCAAACCGCTCATATCGGACTCCGCCGCTGAGATTAACGCGATCGCTAACCTGCCACTGCGCCTGAGAAAAGATTCCTAAGTTATTGATTGTGAATTTTGGAAAGCGAATCGCACTCCTGGTTTTCCGAGCCGTTACCCGCCCGCTGGCATCAAACTCATCCGCATCAAACACATCATAATCGGCGCGGTTAGCGTCACTAGAAGCATCTACCCCCCAGAGTAAGCTCAACGTTTTTGAGAGCGGCGTATCAAACTGGACTCTGCCCCCAATGCGTTCTGCTGTCGCCACCGATCGAGCAACGCCCAAAGGGGTTTCTGGATCAAAAGTGCGTGCATCAAACAACACATCCGCAGTTCTCGTGCGACGGTAGTAGAGTTGTGCTTGGAGTTTGCTGTTGAAGACGTTGTTATGGGTGTAGTCCAAATTTGCGATCGTACCCAAGTTAACGGGATCGGTGGTATCAACGAAATTAATGGACTGATCGAGCGCCCGTGCCTTTTGAATGCCAGGAATGTCTAGCACAATTGGATCATAGTTATCAGATTGCTTATAGCGATCGTCAAACTGATTCACGCTAACTTGCAGGCGTTGCTCTGGGCTAAGTTGGAAGCCTACTTTTCCTAACGCATTGAGTGTTCTACCATCAGTAACAAAGCTTCCTGCTGCGGGAATCAGATCGCCTTCAGCATCAAAAGCTTTCGCAAGACTGTCTACAGAGAATGAAAACAGATAGTCTGTTCCGTTTTGAGTTCCTGAAATCGCTTGGCGAACAAACGTGCTAAAACTACGCGATCGCAAATTGTCAGAGTTGACGCTCAATTCTGTTTCTGCCTTGAAACCTGCTTCAGGACGACGAGTAATCAGGTTAATCACGCCCCCCGATGCACCATCACCATAGATAGCACTTGGCCCTCGAACGACCTCAACTCGCTCGATCGCAGATGAATCCAATCGTCGCAAATCGGCTCCTGTGCTATCGGTGTTGACGTTGGAGGTAATGGGTACACCATCAACCAAAACGAGCGGGGTTCGTCCTCGCAGGGATTGACCAAAGTTGCTGGTATTTTCGGTGCTAGCTCCAAGTCCTGGAATCGTCTTGCTGAGAATCGTTTGCAAATCGCGATTGATGCTGGTTTGCTGCTCAAGTTGGGCGCGGTTTAGAACAGTGGTGGAGCGAGGCACATCTGCGGGACGTTCTGCGGTGCGGGTTGCGGTGACTACGACTTCCTCTTCATCTGTCGCCGGAATCACACTTAGCGTCAATCCTGATTGAGCCGAGACGATATCCAGTTCAGGTGGATGATCGGTTCCGACAACGCGAACTTGCAGTTGAGTGGGGTTGATCTGTCTAACAGTAACGGTTGCGATACCTGCGATCGGGTTTGACGCTTGAAAGGGTTGAGTCAGGACAGCACTATTAATCTCTGCAACGATCGCGTTTCCTTCACGGCGTTGGTTCTGGGCTTTAAGAACAGTGCCATCAGCCGTAGTAAAAATAAGCTCGATGCCGTCCTGTAGGCGTTCTAGCTCAATCTCAGTCACCTGAGTCGGAGCCTGTGCAAGGAGAGTTTGAGCGCTGGTGGAAACGGCTGGGCGGTCTTTAACAGTTGAAATTTCATTGGCGTGGACACCCTCTGACACGATTGCGCTCAAAGCACCCCCGATAATGATCAAGGAACTCAAGTAGACTCTCATGATTTCTCCTCACATCACACGGCAACCCTGCTTGTTCAGAATTGCAATTCTTTCTCAATAGAGTACAGCGATCGATGAGGCAATTTAAATCACATTATGTCCTTTAACCGGACTTTTTCTGTCTCCGAGCGGGACTTTTTTGATCAATCGTATCTGGGGCTGGTTCCAAACTTTTTCTTAAATGCTTTGTAGAATGCGCCTCGGCTGGTGTACCCAACTTGTTGTGCAATCTGATTAACGCTGATATGTTTGTTCATAAGCAATTGAGCCGCCTGCTGCATTCGATACTCATAAAGGTATCCGAATACAGTTGTGCCAAACACAGATCGAAACCCTTGTTTAAGCTTACGATCATTCAATCCCACCTGCCGCGCTAATTCAATCAGCGAGGGCGGGCAAGCAACGCGCTGAATCAGAATGTCTCTGGCTTGGTGAATGCGATCGCGCTCATCCGATTTTAACGAAGGAGAAGATAGCTGAACCTCTGAAAGTTGATCAAGCTTTAGCGCAATCAGTTCTAAACACTTACTTTCTAGATAAATTCGCTTGGTCAATCCCTGAAAAGGACAGTTAAAAATCTGCTCGATCGCCAGTTTCATGCTGGGTGTTATTGTTCCAGATGCGCTGTAAGTCGCTGAATGAATTTGGGACACTAACTGACAAAATTCTGATGGAAATTGGCTCAAATCGTCAGGGAGAAACCTTCGCAACAAATCAGACGATTTGAGGTGAATATCGACTTTCTGAATCGGAACCCGTCCTGAGATATGGCTTACAATCGCTTCGCTGACTTCTCCTTCAGGTGTCCAATCTAGAAAATTTACCTTTCCTGATCGTCCTGAGTATTCCCCAGATAGATTGAAACCAAATTCAATCTCGTTACTGGTCACAGTCTCATCGTATTCAACTGACAAACCTTGATGAAACGTCTTCTGTATAAGTAATAAATCAATATCAGGAAGCGCAATCCAACGATCGTATCCATTCCCTAATTCTGTCGGACATCGGCAAACAACATCTTCAAAACCCTGTTCTAAAAATTGACGATCGTGCTGCCAAAGCTGACGATACTCTTGTTCCGAAAATGTATGAGTTGATTTAGTCAAGTTATGGCTCCTCTTCGTCTGAATCACCATCTGCTGAGAAGGACAAGGCTGAAGGAATACAAGCAAACAGCGCAGATTCTATCTGTTTGGGAAGCTTGTCCCAGATCAAAGCACCTTTGCGATGGTTCATGTACATCCGTGTAAGCTGGAGTAAAGCAGAGGCGTGTTCTTCATCGGGCGGCAAATCAACTAGCAGATAGCTTCGTTTTTCTGGATTTGCCAAAGCAACAACACAGCCCCGACTGCACGCCCACAAACATCCAACAGGTTTGATTTCTAGCTCCTCTGCGGCAAATTGTTGAACCGATAGAGTGTTGAGCGTATCAAGCAAAACGCCGCCATCAAGAGGCTGATTTTCTGCGGGTTCCTCAGAAGAGCGATGACAGGATTTACAAACAAAGAGAGTATGCTTGGTCATGGATTTAGAGGGTGTGAAAGTAATAGCTGGGGAAGCTCTTCTAGCATTAGGAAACTAGACATCGGTTCACCAATTACACTACCCCATAATGTGTAATCGACAAAGTAAACTCGTTTTTCTTTCCAGGCTTGTGAGTTCCGTAATAGAGGAGTTTCAGCCCATTTTTGTTTGAGTTCTGTGATCGGAGCTTGGTAAGTCGATCGACCATCCCAACTATCGAGCCAGGTACTCACAATCATCATATCTGTATCAATTTGAGCAAGGGTTTCCAGGTTAATCTGTGGTCTGTCTCCCAGTTGTTTGGCTACATCTGTAAGTGGTACAGGTTGAAATCCCAGGTTCCTCATAAGCTGGTCAGCCTCTCCGCTGTTCATCACCTCGATATAGTCCATTGTTCGGCTACAAGCAATATTGAGAACTCTTGGATGAGTTTTCACTAGTGTCGCGAGTTGGGTGCGAACTTTCTCCAGTTGTTGCTGTTGTGAGGTAACGACTGATGATACATTCTCTCGATAGTTCAAAGCTTGAGCAACCGTTTTAAGGTTATCGCGCCAATCCTGTTTATGATCAATCAAGATAGTTGGAGCAAGCGAAGAAAATACCTGGTGTGCTTGACCCTTCAAACCTAGGATCAAATCAGGTTTAAGTAAAGTTAGAATTTCTAGAGAAGGAGAAGAACGATCGCCTAAATTTATTGGCTGACTGGTGACAAATTTACCCAGGTAAGGGATTTGCTCACTAGGATTGTCGAATTGGCGCGATCGCACCAAATAAGCATCGGCATAAGCCGCAGGCTGCACACCAAGTGCTAACATCAGACTCAACAGCTTAGGTTCAAGAACTGCGATCTTTTGAGGTGTACCGCAAATCTGAGTTTTTCCTCCTGCATGTTCCACGCTTCGACAATCAGCAGATGGCGATCGGTGACTTTCTAACCTAGAATTTTGAGGGCTACCACCTTGACAAGCGGTGATCAAGATAGCTATTAGCAAAGCCCAGCTAATGTATTTAGAAAAGAAAGCGATCGTGCTGCGGCAAGTTTCCAGGAACATTGTGAACTCAATAACAATCAGGCTCAGAACTGAATCGAGAACGAGCCGATTACAGTGAAAGGGGCACCAGGATAGATGATATCTCTACCTTGAGAAGTCTCATAGTAAGTTTTATTAAAAAGATTTCGGAAATTCAGTGCTATTCTCCAGTTATCCCGCTTGTAGTAAATTGCTGAATCTGTTCTAAAGTAGCTGGGTAGAATGCTTGTATTTTCCAAGTCAGCGTTTCTATCTCCCACATAGTAAAGTCCCAAGCCAAAGCCCAAACCCTTTAAGTTACCGCTTTGAAGTTCATAGCTAGTCCACAAGCTCGCTGCATGTCTGGGAACATTAATCAGCCGATTCCCCACAGGAATGTTGTTATCTTCCGAGGTGATCGCATCGGTATAGGCGTAAGATGCAATGATATTCCAACCTGGTGAAATTTCACCGCTAATATCTAGCTCGATGCCTTTGCTTTTCTGTTCTCCCACCTGTATCGAAGAATCGGGATCGTTGGGGTCGGGGGTCAAAACGTTGGTTTTAGTAATTTGAAAGGCTGCTAGAGTTGCCGAAAGTCGGTTACTGATATCTGCTTTGATACCGATTTCATACTGTGTTCCTTCTGTTGGTTTGAAGGGTTCGCTTGTTGCAGATCGACCGAGAAATCGATCGGGTTGAAACGATCGAGCATAGCTGGCATAGAGAGAAATGGGTTTAATGGGTTGGTAAACAATACCCGCACGGGGACTAAAAGCAGTGAGAGATTCTTCTTCAGGGGTTCCGAAGTCATCTTTGCGGCGGAAAGCATCAAAGCGACCTCCCACTAAAAGTTTGAGGTTTTCTGCTAAGGTAATTTGATCCTGAAGATAGATCCCCAGGGTATCTCTTCGGGTTGTGTAAGAGAACGTTTTTTCATCAGGGATAGCAGGGAATTCAACATCATAATTGGGATTAAAAATGTCTAGCAGGATGGGGTCTGCGACATCGAACGAGCTATAAGTCCAGGCGTTTCTTCTTAGCTCTACCCCCAGCAATGGTTGATGAACAATCGATCCCGTCTTGAATCGTCCTACTAATTCTGTTTGCAGGGTGTAGATTTTTCGTGAGAAGTCGTCGCGACCGACATAGATTAGGGCAAATTGATCATCAACTAGCCCATAGCCTCCAATGGCATAAGTCCCTTCTGATCGACCGGACACGAGGGGATAAGGGATAGTGCTGGTAGCCCTGTCGCTTCAGCGCAGGGAGGA